>CALAPX010000055.1 GCA_937888355.1 uncultured Spartobacteria bacterium | reverse complement strand
CGATGAGTCAGCTGAGGACACCCGCGTGGTTATTGAGCTCAAGCGCGATGGCAACCCCAAGGTCATCATTAATAATCTCTACAAGCAAACGGCGCTGGAATCCTCATTCAGTGTGAACATGCTTGCGATCGATCGCGGCAAACCAAAGCTCCTTTCACTCAAGGAGGCAATCACCTGCTACATCGAGCATCGCCGTGAGGTTATTCTCCGTCGTACCCGCTACCTCCTGAATGAGGCTGAGGCCGATTGCGAAAAACTTGAAGGATACCTCATCGCTCTCGCAAACCTCGACGACTTCATCAAAGTCATTCGCGATTCTAATGATCGAGAAGAGGCCAAGCAAAAACTCATGGCGCTCTCGTGGTCCCAAAAGGCGGTGGAACAAATCGGCATTCTTATCCGCCGCGATGCCAGAATCATTAACGGCAAATACATGTTTACCGAGAAACAGGTCGGTCACATCCTTGATCTTCGCCTCTACCAGCTTACTGGCCTTGAGCGGGACAGTATAAAAGCCGAATACGATACCTTGATCGAAAAAATCAAGGATCTGATGGATATCCTCGCGAAAGAGAAGCGGGTTCTCAACATTATCAAAACCGAAATCCGCGAGATCCAAAAAAAATATGCTACTCCGCGCCGCACCCAGATCGTGCCTGAAATGGGAGAGCTTGCTATCGAGGATCTGATCGCCAATGAAGGAGTCATCGTCACACTCACTCACAACGGCTTCATCAAACGCACGCTTGTCAGCTCCTTCCGTGCTCAAAAACGCGGGGGGAAGGGAGTCATCGGCATGACCGCCCGGGAGTCTGATAAAGAAGAAGACAGCGATTTTATCGAATATCTCTTTACTGCCACCACGCATGACTACCTCATGTTCTTCACAACGATGGGCCGCTGTTACGTGGAGCGGGTCTATGAAATCCCTGAAGGCTCACGCGCCAGCAAAGGGCGCTCCATTGCAAACCTTCTTGAGCTAAAGCAGGACGAAAAAATCGCCTCTACAATCCGCATCCAAGGACAGAAAACGCCCGAAGAAACATGGAATGAAAATCTCCACATCCTCTTCGCCACCCGCAGCGGCATCGTCAAAAAATCGAACCTTCGAGATTTCAAAAACATCCGGAAGGGTGGAATTATCGCTATTCAAATCGAAGAGGGTGATCGCTTGATCGATTGCAAACTTACCACTGGTCATGATGAGGTCGTTCTAATCACCCACGAAGGCATGAGCATCCGCTTCACCGAGGAGGAGCTGCGTGACCAAGGGAGAAACACAGTTGGTGTTTGGGGGATAAGACCAGATAAAAAAGATTATATCGTGGGAGCAGCGATCGTTAACAAAGATTCCATGCTTTTGGTGGCAGGTGAAAATGGAATCGGGAAGCGTACCAGCTTCGAAGAATACCGGAGGCAAGGTCGTGGAGGTAAAGGGATCATTACCATGAAAACTAATGATAAAACCGGCGGGGTCGCTGGCGCTCTGACTGTTCGCGATGAGGATGAGCTCATGCTGATCACCAATAAGGGCAAGATGGTTCGAACTCGGATTAAAGAAATCCGTGAGACTGGCCGCAACACCCAAGGTGTAAAATTAATCGATCTCAGGTCTGGAGAGGTTCTTCAGGGAATTGCCCCTGTCATTAGTGACGAAGAAGAGGTGACCGAAGTGTCTGAAGTGTCCGGCGCATAAGCGCCGGTTGGAATTGGCCCCTAGGGGCTTTCTAGGTGAATTGGGTTTCGCTATTCCGAACCAATTCGGAATCTTCAAACCCTGCCAAATCTTGAGGGCGGTGAAGATGCCTGACAGAGCGGGGCCAATACGCTGCATACACATTGGCGCCGTCCTGAGTGGTTTCGCACATAGTGTCCTCCTATAAAAAAGCCCATGGCCTCCATCAAATACTGCGACTATACCTCCGAGACCCAGACAAACATGGTCCTCCGCGAGGACCATGTTTGTCTGGGTTCATAGTCACGCTTCAGGGCCTGAAATTCAAGTATCGTCCGGATATCACCAACCGCGCAACGCTTGAAAAGAACTTCCGCGAGAAGTTCGAAGCTCTGAACAGCTGCAAGCTCACGGATGCCGAGTTTACCCGCCTGCTGGATGAAATCGTTTCAGCCGATATCTTCACCGCTGCCAAGACCCTGCGGGAGATCAACAGCTTCACCCGCGACGACGGCACGCCGCTGAACTACTCGCTCCACCCGCAGCAGCAGGCGGTAATGCGTCCAGCTCAATTCTGGACGCAGTGCGTCTAAAATTGGGAAACTGAGGTAAAACTGCTTCATTTTGTTCAGGTTGGACGCATCGAAGCCCCGCCCAAACTCCTCTGTAAACCTCTCCGCCAGCCGGGGCAGCAACTTTGCGCCATACTCCACTCGTTCTGCTATCAGCACGGCAGTGGCGGAGGAGGAGATTGATTTGGCAGCAACGAACCAGCTGCTGGTAAAAATCGACGACTAGATTCGGGAAGCTACAACAATGCATAATGCATTCCTCAAAGAGTTGGGGATTAATAAGATTCCTTGAACTCACATTTGGCGTTTTACTCTACTCAACTCCGCGCTTCCCGTGTGAATGCGACCTTTGCATCACAACTCAATGGCATCTTCGCTCTTTGATGGATTTCCGAAAAGGTGAGGGGTGGCCTTTCCCTACGTGTTGGTGCTGACTTTCAAGGAGTGCTCCCGGGGGTCTTATTTCCTCCTGAAAAGCCATTTGACATGCGAGCCGCAATGCCATACTCGGTATGGCATGAAAATGACAATGCACATCGATGAGGATTTGCTCGACAGGGTCGTGAAGAGGTTTGGCTGTGAAAGCAAGACCGAGGCCGTCGAAATGGCCCTCAAGGAAATGGACAGGAAGGCGAGGTTCAGGGATTTGGTGAAGACCGGCCTTGGCCTCACGCCCGAGGAGTTGAGGAACGCCGTGGATCCCGACTACGATGTCCTTTCCTTCAGGGTGGCTGAGTCCGCCACCGCTTACGGGTCCAAGAAAACTGGCAGGAGCAAAAAATGACCGGACCTGTGCTGGTGGACAGCAATGTTTATATCGGCCTCCTCCGCCGAGGACTCGACCCTGTCGAGATTCTTGGCGGATGGATTGGCGATGGCGACCTTGCCACCTGCGGGATGGTGCGACTGGAGGTCGAGCGGGGGCTCAAGGTCGAACGAATCCGTCGCCGTGTTTCCTCGCTGTTCGATGTCCTGATCAATGTTTCCACCACCAATAAAATCTGGGAACAGGCCACCAGCAGTGCCTGGAGCCTTGATCGAGTGGGTATCACGCTTCCTGCCCAGGACATCCTCATCGCTGCTTGTGCCCATGAAATCGGCGCAGCCATTCTGAGCGACGACAAGCACTTCGAAAAATTCCCCGGCCTGAGAATTTTCAAGCCTGCAGAAGAGATTCCTGAATGGTCCCGCCAATAAGTGAGGCGCCTTCGTCGCTGCAGCCAAGGTGTTGCGGGTTGAAAATGTTCCGCCTACGCCCTGAACCTACGGCATCTCAAAGTGTGAGATTCTGCGGAAGAGGTCGTAGCGGGAGTCGATTTGGGATTTATCGACTGTTTTGAGGCGTTCGAGGCTGAAGGCTTCGACGTTGTAGCTGGCGAGGACGCTGCCGTAGACCACAGCTTTTTTGAGGAGGTCGAATGGGATCGTGCCGTTGGTCGTGTGGGCGGCAAGGTAGCCCGCTAAGCCCCCTGCAAATGTATCCCCGGCTCCGGTAGGATCATGAATGTCCTCAAGCGGGTAGGCCGGGCAGCTGAAGAACGAGCCTTCGGGACCGAAAAGCAGACAGCCGTGTTCGCCTTTTTTGATCGCGACATAATCGGGGCCCATGTCACGGATGGCGCGGCCGGCCTTGATGAGGCTGGTCTCGCCTGTAAATTGGCGGGCCTCGCCGTCGTTCAGGATGAGCATATTCACGCGGGCGACGAGGCGGGTGAGGGATTCCTTCGCGATATCGATCCAGAGGTCCATGGTGTCGGCGATGACAAAGCGGGGCTGGCCGACTTGGTCGAGGACGTGGTGTTGGAGATCGGGGGCGATATTTGCGAGCAGGACGATGCCGGCGTTTTTATATTGTGCAGGAAGGTCGGGAGTGAAGTGTTCAAAGACATTCAGCGCAACCGAGCGGGTCTCGCGGGTATTCATGTCCCACATGTATTCGCCGGACCAGCGGAACGTCTTGCCGGGCACGACTTGGAGTCCGTCGAGATTGATGTCGCGCTTGCGGAAGAGGGCGACGTGTTCCTCGGGAAAGTCGTCCCCCACGATCCCGACGAGATTCACAGGGCAGAAATTCGAGGCCGAGACGGCCCCATAGGAGGCAGAGCCGCCGAGAAGGTTTTTGTGCTCGGCAAGTTGGGTTTTGATGTCATCAAGCGCAATGGAGCCAACAATAAGAACGGACATAGGGTCGGCAGATTGCAATGGGGGCGAGGGAGAGGCCAGAAAAAAGCCTGCGCATTGAGAATTTTCAAAAGGGATTGATCGAGGGCATCTCGATACTTAGCTTTTACCCATGTCAAGCGAGCGGTGGTCATCGCGTCTGGGGGTGATTCTGGCAGTGGCTGGAAGCGCCGTGGGATTGGGAAACTTTCTCAGGTTCCCAGGCCAAGCCGCACAGTATGGAGGAGGGGCCTTCATGGTCGCATATTTCGTCTCGCTGTTGATCCTGGGGCTTCCGATTTGTTGGGCAGAGTGGACGATGGGACGGATGGCAGGCAGCCATGGACTTCATTCCTCACCTGGTGTTTTTCATTTTTTTATGAAGAACCGATGGGGGAAATATGTGGGAGTCATCGGGGTTGTCGTGCCGGTGGTGATCTACATGTATTACGTGGTGATCGAAGCTTGGTGCCTCGGGTATGCCGTGAACTTTTTGACGGGGGGGATTCATTTCGACTCGGTAGATGCCGCCGGGGAGTTTTTTGGAAAGTTCATCGGAATCCATGAGAATGGGTTGTCGCTTGGGCTCGGGCTCGATCAGGTCGGAAATTATCTGCTGTTCGTGTTCGTCTTGAATTTTGTGCTGATTTACCGCGGGGTCTCGAAGGGGATCGAATGGTTTTGCAAATGGGCGATGCCCTCGCTTTTGCTGCTTGCCTTGGTGATTCTGGTGCGGGTTCTGACGCTTGGCGCGCCGGATTCCTCGTTGCCGGAACGGAATGTGATCAATGGTCTCGGCTTCATGTGGAATCCAGGGAAGGTTTATTTGGAAAAATTTGAGGACGCTCGCTGGAGCAAGGGGAGGGAGTTGATCGGGGAGGTGGAAATAGACCTGGCCCGGGCAGAGGCTGCTGCTGACCCCGTATTGCGAGTGAGGACGGTCGGGGTTGTCGAGCAATTGATGAAACCCCAACTCTGGCTCGCGGCCGCAGGTCAGATTTTCTTCTCCTTGAGCGTGGGATTTGGCGTGATCCTCACCTATGCCAGTTATCTCTCCAGGCGCGACGATGTGGTGTTGAGCGGTCTTTCAGCGACAAGTGCGAATGAGTTTTGCGAGGTCGGGCTCGGAGGATTGATCACGCTGCCGGCTGGGTTTGCATTCCTTGGGGTTGCGGGTGTAGCCGGCATGGGCACGTTCGCCCTCGGGTTCAATGTGTTGCCGCTGGTGTTCGCGCAGATGCCCCTGGGGCAGGTGTTTGGCTTTGTGTTTTTCCTTCTGTTGTTCCTCGCGGCGGTCACGAGTTCCTTGTCTATGCTCCAGCCCGGGATCGCGTTTCTTGAAGAGTCGTTGAGTATCCGTCGAAAGGAATCGGTTGCGATTCTCGGGTTCATCACGGCGCTTGGCTCCGCGTTCGTGGTGTTTTTCAGCAAGGACTTGAAGGCGCTCGACACCCTTGATTTCTGGGTGGGCACATTTTTGATCTTTATCCTCGCGACCTGCCAGATTCTGGTTTTCGCTTGGAAGCTCGGTGTTGAAAAAGGCCTGGCCGAAGCGGCTCAGGGATCGGTGTTCGGCATCCCGCGGGTTTTTATGCCGGTGATGAAATTCATTTGCCCCGTGTTTCTGCTCACGGTGTTTGGATTGTGGGTCCTGGTGAACGTCTTTGGAATCTCGTTCACCGGCGGGGGCTCGGAAATTAGTGCGTACGTAAAGGATTTATTTATTGATCCTGAGCCTGTTGCGATCTTTTCGGTGGGACTGGTTTGTTTATTTGCGCTGTTTGTTGGGTTGTTGGTCACAAGAGCCCGCGCATACCGCGATCAGCCCGAAGGGGAGGTGGTTGACCAATGACCGCCGGAGGCTGGTTTGTCATGATCCTTTCTGTGGGCAGTGTGTTAATACTGTTCCTGTGGTGCCTTTGGAAAGTCCTTACGACGCCTAGCGAGGCTGAAAAAATTCACGGAGCTGCCGGTTTGGACACGCCGGACGTGAAAGAGCACGAAGGCTGAGCTTTTTGTTGAAGGAGTGGGCGCACCCGCTGCTAAGATGATTGATCGCAATCTAAATGATTTGTGGAGGTTGGAACGCGGTTCCAAAAGTTGCACGGCTTTGCAGCAAGAGTGTGACTACGCCTCGGAGAGCGCACGTCCCCTACCGGAACGAGAATTAAAAAGATTTACGGAGGTGGCTGGGGAGGATGCCGAGTTGTTCGCGGTATTTGGCCACGGTGCGTCGAGCGACGGCGAGTCCGCGGTCTGAAAGGAGTTTGACGATGTCTTGGTCACTATTGGGGGACCGCCCGGATTCTTCCTTCACAATTTGGGCTATGGCTTGGCGGACACTTTCGTTGCTTACGGTTTCGCCGTCGCTGTTGGTGTAGCCGTGGGTGAAGAAATACTTCATCTCGAAAATGCCCTGTGGGGTGGAGATGAATTTGCCGGCGGCGGCCCTGCTGACGGTTGTTTCATGGACGCCAACCGTCTCGGCGACCTGGCTCATTGTCATGGGCTTGAGGTGGGCTGGGCCGTTGATAAGAAATTCCCGCTGACGGACGGCAATTTCGGCAGCGATATTTAAGATTGTTTGCTGGCGTTGTTGGATGCTTTTGATGAAAAAGTTCCCGCCGCGTATTTTATCACGGAGGTAGTCGCGAACCTCTTTGGTGTTTGTTCCCAGCATGTCCTTGCAGGAATCGGTGATGCGGAGCTGGGGAATTTCATCGTTGTTCAAACTCACTGTGAAATCCTCTCCATCAAACTCGATCGAGACTTCTGGAACAACAATCTGATTTGTATCTGCGGCAAAGAGGCGCCCGGGGGCGGGATTGAGGGATGAGATTATCTCTGCTGCATGCTGAACCTCCGATAGCTCGAGATCGAGAGCCTTGGAAATGTCATGGAGTTTTTTGCGACCCAGTTCGTCAAGGTAATGCCGAACGATGCGCGATTCTGTGGAATATTTCCGGCCATTTCGCTCCAGTTGGAGAAGAAGGCACTCCGAGAGGGTTCGCGCAGCGATGCCGGCGGGTTCGAAATCTTGGACTTTATCCAAAATGCGTTTCACTTCATCTGGAGTTGTATCCAAGGTGGTTGCAATTTCTTCGATGGTGGAGCGAAAGTATCCACCGTCATCCAGATTACCGATGATTTCGATAGCAATCGAAGCTTCCTCTTTTGGCCAGGAGGCGGTCAGGAGTTGCTCAAGAAGGTGCTCAGAAAGGCTGGGGGGGCGGACTTGTGAGTCGAGAAAGTGCTGTCGCCTTTCCAGTGCCTCGCGAGTCCATGGGTCGGAGTTTTGCCGCTGGATGTAGTATTCGTTCCACTGCTCGTCGAGGGACGAGGTCTCCTGCTTGTTCTCGATCTCAGGTTTATCAGGTTGGACTTCTTCTAGAGCAGGGTTGGAGCGGAGTTCGATTTCAATCAGGGATCGAAGCTCGGTGAGTGGTGCTTGGAGGACATGCAGGCTTTGCTGCATTTGTGGCGACAGCGTTTGCTGCAGCGCCATTTTCGCCACTTGTTGCATTCCAGCCATAAACGTAAATTAAAGTAGGCACGGATACTGCTTGAACAAGCAAAAATCGCGCCAAATTAATTTGGCGCGATTTTTGCGATGACTTGGATTGGGATTAGAATCAGGCTTTTTCGACTTGCCAGTACTCCAGATCCACCAGGGTATCACGACCAAATATGCTCACTGAAACACGGAGCTTGCCTCGATCAGGGTCAATTTCTTCTACAATGCCATTCTGGTTCTGGAAGGGGCCATCTGCCACCTTGACCTTGTCGCCAACTTCGAAATTGATCTTTGGTTTGACGGTTTCTTCGCGATCTCGAACTTGGGCGAGTAGGGCCTCCACCTCTTTCGGACGCATTGGGGTGGGGCGGTCTTTTGTGCCAGCGAACCCAAGCACGCCATTTGTTTCCTTGATAAAATACCAAGCACGCTCGACCAACTCATTCTTATCATCGAGCAGGTGCATGTTGATGATGATATAACCAGGAAAAAACTTGCGGGTCGTTTCAGTCTTTTTGCCGCGTTTAATCTCTTGGACTCGCTCGGTTGGGATCAAGACTTCGTAAACGAAATCGGACATTTCCTCCGTGGCGATGCGGCGGTTGATGTTTTCTTGTACTTTTTGTTCCTGTCCAGAGAGGACATGTACAACATACCACTGATCTTTAGGGGCTGGCGGCATTTTTTGGGTATTCGTGGTGGTGGGTTTAAGGGCGGGTTAAAAACCCAACTACGTTGATCAAAATGAAATCAAAAAATGCAATATAACCTCCCAATAGGATCATGGCGATCATAACCACAACGGTGGAGTCCGTAAGTTCCTTGTAGCGGCGGAATCCTTTTTCATTGGGATCCCATGGCCAATTGGCTTTGCCAAGCTCAACACGAACTTCGGAGATGAATTTGCGGCTTTTTGAGAACATTTTTAAATTGAATGGGGTGGCACAGGTCAGGAGGGACTCGAACCCCCAACAAGCGGTTTTGGAGACCGCTGCTCTACCAATTGAGCTACTGACCTTCGGAGTTTTATCCGGCCTGTGGCGCGTTCCTTATTTGATGATTTCGGCAACGCGACCGGCACCCACGGTGCGGCCACCTTCGCGAATCGCGAAGCGGATGGTTTTTTCCATCGCGATCGGTGTGATGAGTTCGACTTCCACGGAGACGTTGTCGCCAGGCATAACCATTTCGACTCCTTCTGGGAGCTTAACGGTGCCGGTCACGTCTGTGGTGCGGAAGTAAAATTGCGGGCGATAGTTCGTGAAGAACGGAGTATGACGACCGCCTTCATCTTTGCTGAGGACATAAACCTCGGCCTTGAACATGGTGTGAGGTTTGATTGATCCTGGCTTGGCGATGACTTGGCCGCGCTCAATGTCATCTTTCTTGGTGCCACGGAGAAGCAGGCCAACGTTGTCGCCAGCTTCGGCGAAGTCGAGAAGCTTGCGGAACATTTCGATGTCGGTGACGGTTGTCTTCTTGGTGTCACGAAGACCAACGATTTCGACTTCCTCCATTTTTTTGAGGATACCACGTTCGACGCGGCCGGTGGCAACAGTGCCGCGACCTTCGATGTTGAACACATCTTCGACAGGCATAAGGAAAGGCAGATCTTTCGGACGCTCTGGCTCGGGGATGAATTCATCCACGGCAGTCATGAGGTTTAAGATTTCCTGCTCGTAGGTGGCTTCACCTTCGAGAGCCTTGAGGGCGCTACCTTTGATGATTGGAATAGTATCGCCAGGGAACTCGTATTTGCTAAGGAGTTCGCGGATTTCCATCTCAACGAGTTCAAGGAGATCCTTGTCGTCGACCATATCAACTTTGTTCATGAAGACAACAATCGCAGGCACGCCAACTTGGCGGGCGAGGAGGATGTGCTCACGGGTTTGAGGCATAGGGCCGTCAGCGGCACTGCAAACAAGAATCGCGCCATCCATCTGGGCGGCGCCGGTGATCATGTTTTTGACGTAGTCGGCGTGGCCGGGGCAATCAACGTGTGCGTAGTGGCGTTTCGCGGTCTCGTATTCCACGTGGGCGGTGTTGATCGTGATGCCGCGCTCTTTTTCTTCAGGAGCGGCATCGATCTCGTCGTATTTTTTGGCAGTGGCTCCGCCGCTTTTAGCTAAAACGGTGGTGATTGCTGCTGTGAGTGTTGTTTTGCCGTGGTCAACGTGGCCAATGGTGCCGATGTTGACGTGAGGTTTATTTCTCTGGAACTGTTCTTTAGCCATCTGTGATTGGTGTTTTTGTTGATTTGGTGCAGGCGATGATGGTGGAGCCCATGACCGGGATTGAACCGGTGACCTCGTCCTTACCAAGGACGTGCTCTACCGACTGAGCTACATGGGCATCTGGCGGCATGGGCCGCGGGTTTGGACATCGACTTGCGTGTTTTTCCGATCGTAGTCGAGGTGATGACGCCTATAGCCTCAGTCATAATTGACGGCGGCGAGCATCTTCCCCTCCACGACGAACGGATTGCAAAAGCTATCTATTGCCGCTTTTGTGTCAAAACAAAATCTACTCCATGGAGGAAATCCGAACGAGGGGTATTTTGGTTACGGAGCATAGCTTTTTACGATCTTTGATTGAATCGCGAGGATTCGTTCGAAAATGGTATTCCATGAATATCGTTTTCTGGCCTCCGCGCTGGCTTTTAGTCCTGCTGCGCGGAGATCGATCGTGAATTTATTATCTATCGCGTCAGCCAGCGCAATTGGAGTGTTTTTTGTGGCCCACTGGTTTTGGCCGGTGAAGATAATCCGGTCCATGTAGCTCCCTTTGATGCCTACGACGGGGGTGCCGCTGGCTTGGCTTTCGAGAGCAACAAGGCCGAAGGTCTCCAAGACCCCCGGATGGACAAAGAGGTCGGCTGCGCGGTAAAAGGCTGCGAGTTCGGCGGGATTCTCGCAGAAGTGGGACCAGTGGACATTGGAGGATTCGCGTTGCAGATCCGTAAGGAGTGAGCGCTGTGTTCCATCTCCCACGCAAAGTAGGTGGTAGTGATCGGGGGATCGAGAATTCAAAAGTGTAAAGGCTTCAAAAAGAGTTCGAACATTTTTCTCCTGCGCCAGACGACCGACATAGAGCAGAAGGCGTGCATCAAGAGGGATGCCAAGACGTGCACGGGTGGAATCATGGTCGTTCACATCGGGAAGAAATACAGCTTCATCCACCCCAAGGTCCACAGCGTGAGTGCGCTCGACACCCCAACTGGCAAGAAGATTTGCAAGCACGGGGCTGGGAACAAATGTGCATTCAAAGCGGTTATAAAGTGCAGCAACATATTTCCTGCAGATCTCATCAACGATCGAAACAGCCAGTGGACCAAAGTATTTTGTGATCGTGCGGATATATGCTTCGGGGAAGTGGGAGTGGTAAAACCCCACAACCGGGATATCAAGACCGCGGCCCGAAGCGACAGCTTTCCATGCGACTTGGTACGGATCGCCCGACTCGATAATGTCAGGACGCTCCTTTTCAAGGACCTCTTCGATGAGATGGAGTTTTGTTAGCGCCCTGTACCGCGAGGTTTTCGATAAAAGTGGAGAGGCGATAGTGTAGGTACGAACCTTGTGGTCGCCGGTCACGCCCGTTTTTTCTCCTGGAACAATGATGATATGGCTGCAATCGGAACGGTGTTGGCGAATGTAATCGGATTTTTTTCCGATATACCGCCGAACTCCCCCGCTAACAGGGGAGTAGAATTGGGTAAGGTCGCAGATTTTCAATGGGAACTCGGGGCGCGGAACCTTTAGGGATGGACGCAGCTACGCTGAGCCCGCGATCCACCGCTCCGCCTCAATAGCGGCAGCACATCCTTGTCCCGCAGCGGTGATTGCCTGCCGATAGACATGGTCGGCAACATCACCTGCCGCAAAAACGCCATCCACATTGGTGCGAGTCCCGGAGGTCTGGATCAGATACCCATTTTCGTCCGTCTCAAGGGTTGCACGGAAAGGCCCTGTATTGGGTTCGTGACCGATGGCAACGAAGACGCATTTCAAACCAAGCGCCGACTCAGTCCCGTCCTTGAGGTTTTTGAGCCTGACTCCTTCCACGTCTCCAGCGGAATCGATGATGTAGGATGTGACAGCAGTATCCCAGACTGGTTTAATTTTAGGGTTTGCGAGGGCGCGATCGGCCATGATTTTGGAAGCACGCAGCGAGTCACGGCGGTGGATGAGATACACTTCAGAAGCGAATCGGGTCAGGAACGTCGCCTCCTCGCATGCCGAGTCACCACCACCAACCACACAGACCGGAACATTGCGGTAGAATGCTCCATCACATGTCGCGCATGAGGTAAGCCCATGTCCGATCAGGGCCTTTTCTCCCTCAATACCCAAATAACGCGGAGAGGCGCCGCTGGCGATGATGAGGGATTTTGTCTCCACCCAGCTTCCATCAATCTTGACCCGGTGAGGTGTGCCTGATTCGAACTCCTCAACGATACCAAATTGAAAGCGGGCTCCAAACTTTTTTGCTTGGTCATGCATTCGCTGAATGAGGTCCGGTCCATCGATGCCTTCTGGGAATCCGGGAAAATTTTCCACGGCAGTGGTGGTGGTGAGTTGCCCTCCTGGCAGACGGCCTTCGAGAACAAGCGGCGTGAGGTTTGCTCGCGCTGTATAAATTGCGGCGGTGAGGCCGGCGCATCCGGTGCCGACAATAATGACGTTTTCCATAGAAAGGCGGAGTAAACACGATCCCCCGCCTCTCGAAACGAATTATTTTGCTTCGAGAGCTAGCGAGGCTGGAAATCCAGCAGGGAGCCGGACTGGCTTGCCGGTGGGCATCTGGACGAGAGCCAACGCCTGACGGCATGTAACAAGAAGAGCATTGTCCGAGGGACGCACCACTTCAAACTCCACCCAAAAACGGATGCCACTCCACTCCACAACACGTCCGATCACCTGAAGTGATTCACCGAGCCTTGCCGGACGTTTGTAATCAATTTCTGTGCGGGTTACCACTGGGTGGATGCCTGTGCGTTCGATTTCCTCGAAGCTTAATCCCATTTGGATAGCAAGTAGTGTGCGAGCGGTCTCTATGAAGCGGAGGTAGACGATGTTGTGAACCACGCCCCCGGCATCGGTGTCGAAATACATAACTTGGATTTCGGTGGAGATGTAGCAATTGGCAGGAATGGAATTGGACATCACGGAACGTGGGCTTCAGCGGGCGAGGAGGTCAGAAATTTGCTGGTCGATTTCTGGATTTGGCATAATTTCCAAGGCTTCGGAAAGTTTCTCGGCGGCTTCTTTTTTATTCCCTTCCTTAGCAAGAGCAACGGCCTCCTCACGGAGTTTTTTGACGTTCTCAAGTTGGGCTATGCAGTGGGCTTGAATGTTCTTGAGGACCACTAGGGTTGGGCCACCAAGAGTGCCGGCGCTAGTAGCAAGTTTCGATGCCAACCCATCGGCTGCGATATAATCTTTTGCTGTTAGCATTCCCTGAAGCGTGGGAAGACTCTCGGCGATGGTTATTATGTCACGAGCTTGAGAGGCTGGGGCTTGAATGGAGGCAGGTGGGTTTCCGGCAATAAATTGCCTTGTCTCAAGCATGAGGTCTTGTGCTTTTGCAACAAGTGGGGAGGGGAATTCCGGCAAGCTTGACGATGATGCCACTGCAGCAAATGTTGCATTGAAAGACCGACGAAGATCTTGGAAGGAAGACATCAACGCCCGTGCGATTTTAGCTTGATCAAGAATTCTTATGACCGCATCCGAAGGGTTCTCTGTTTTTTCCAATTTGTAGAGAAGTTGCTGTGCTTGCTCTGCTGGAAGATTTGGGTTATCCAACTCTACCATAATTTCTTCGAGAGATTCCTGGGCAAGGATTGAAGCGAAACCTGCCTCGATGGAGCGGAGCTTTTCTGCAATATAGGAGTCATTGGATGCAAGAAGTTTGATTTCGAGGTAAAAAGGATTTCTAAGGTAATCAAAATCCTTCTTTGAGTGGGCGGCATTCATTCCGGCGCGGAGTTTATTTTCGCAATCTGCGACCTTGTTATCTAAATAATCAATTCGGTGGATCCACTGGCCGTTCACTCTGACATTCCCGCTATCGTAGGATTCAATGGCATCGGAAAAGTGTTGCACGAGTTCCATGATAGAGCTTGCTGACGAGGGGGCTGCATGAGATGCCCCTTTGTATCGATTGACCATTTCAAGCAGGCTTTTTCGGTCGGCTTCGTTCAGAATCGAATCCGGAAGGATTGGTTTCACAAGAATCATTTTTACCTGAGCTGCAGGCACCTTTGAATCCTTAGAGGAGTTATCATACCGGAAATGGTAAAAGCCCCTGCCAGCATACCCCGTGGCTGTCTGGTCAAGGTAGGCTGTAAAGCGACGCGGGCTGGGGTTCGATGAGGGAAAATCCTGAACAAAAGCAATGCCTGACTGTTCCACGCGCAGGCGGGCATCGTCGGTCTGGGCAAGGAGGGGAATTAGAGATAAGTTGTTCAAGAAGAGGGTTATGAAGGCAATTCGAAAGATAATGATGCGAAGGGAGGCGGTGTTCATCGGATCGATTCAATGGCAAGGTCGAGATCTGCAACGGTGATTTCACTAGAGACAAATGGATCGCCAAGTGAACGAAGTAGGATAAAGCGAATCGCGCCAGCTGAAAACTTTTTATCTTTGGACATGGATTCGAAAATCGAGTGGTTTGGAATGTCGGCAGGCAAGCTTAGAGGGAGATCAAAGGAGGCGAGAGCATTCAGAATGCGCATCGCTTCTGGTTCTGAAAAACCGGCATGTTCACGGGACAAAAAACAGGCAGCCGCAATGCCTAGGCTAATGGCCTCGCCGTGGAGAAGGCGGCCGTAGCCCGCTGCCGCCTCGATGCCATGGCCGATGGTGTGTCCGAAATTTAAAAAAGCGCGAAGGCCTTTTGTTTCAAACTCGTCGCCCATAACAATCGCGGCCTTGATGTTTGCATTCCGTGTAACTAGTGATTCCAGATCTCGATCGGGGCCAATAAGATCCAACATTTCTGGGTCGCGAATAGCCGCATGCTTCACAACTTCGGCAAATCCCTCATTAAATTCCCGCGGCGGTAGGGTTCTGAGGGTCTCTGGATCGGAAAGGACTAAGCGAGGTTGGTAAAAGGAGCCCATTAAGTTTTTTCCGCCTGAGGCATTCACGCCGGTCTTACCTCCAATCGAACTATCGACTTGAGCTACAATGGTGGTGGGAATGTGAATGCAGGGAATTCCTCTGTAATAGATAGAGGCCACGAATCCCGCTAGGTCGCCTATCACTCCACCGCCCAAGGCGACAACCATCGAAGATCGGTCCAAGCCGGCGGCAATCATTGCATCACAGACCGACTCCACTGTTGATAGGGATTTTGAGGCTTCGCCCGATGGAACAGTGATTCGCACAGGATCAAAACCTGCTTCGCGGAGCGAGCTTTCCACTTGAGGTGCATAGAGGGGAGCAACCACCGAATCGGAAATCAACGCGCAGCGGCAAGGTTTCGTCACGGAGGCGATTTCATGGCCGGCAAGTGTCAGGATGCCATTGCCAACAACCACTTCATAAGGACCGCTTTTTAGAGAGACAGGGATGCGTGCTGACATTGAAAGGATGAATCAGGTCTCGAGGCGCTCAAGAGTTTTTTCAAGGGTGTCCTCGATAATGAAAAACCTGTCCAATCCGACCAGACGAAAGATCGACTTGACCTTGTCGCGCATACCAAAAAGGCCAAGCTTTCCACTAAAGTTTTGCGACTCCTTCATGTATTCAATCAAGGCGGCCAAGCCGCTCGAATCAATGTAATCCACGCAGGACATATCTAAAACTAGGCGCGGAGGTTTTGAGTCTGCGCTCTCGCGCATCGAGTGCCGGAGTTGGTGGGACGCGTGCAAGTCGATCTCGCCCGATATCTTAAGCGCGGGAACGCCATGAAATTCGAGTTTTTCAACTTCCATGGGATGTATTAGTATTCGTTTTATCGCTTCTGAAAAGCAGTGAATGGGCTAAAATCGCAACAGGCTTTGAACTCGCAAATTTCAGTATCGCCGTGCAAGGTCTCCTAAGCGCGAGCAAATGCTAGTGGGCATGATGTTTTTCTATGATTCGTAATGTGATTTTAGACTGGTCGGGGACCTTGGCGGACGATCTTTCATCTGTATTGACCGCAACAAATAATATTTTTGTGGAATACGGCCGTGATCCCCTGTCCTTGGAGGAATTCCGAGAGCATTTCCGGTTGCCGTTTTCCAGTTTTTACACCGACCTACTTCCTGAAGCCACTGCAGAAGGGTTGGAGGAACTCTATGAAAGGTTTTTTCATGGATTCAACGATTCGATCGAATTGCTGCACGGGGCTCGGGATTTTCTGGAGTTCTGTGAAACTACTGGAAGAAGATCCTTTCTCCTCAGCTCAATCAAAACATCACATTTCA
>CALAPX010000054.1 GCA_937888355.1 uncultured Spartobacteria bacterium | reverse complement strand
AGCCGGGTTGGGTGCGGTCCAGGGCCTGAATCTGGCTTTTTTCATCACAGCTAAGGGCTTGTTCAAAAATTAAATACGGTTTTTGCGGGGATGGATGGTGTAGTTCCACTCGGGAAGAATCGCATGCCGTTCGAGATCGAGTGTGCGCATTTGGTGGTCTGAGATTTTCTGTCCGGTTTCATAGTGCTTGGTGATAAGCGTGGCCTGAACTTCCAAGCCAGTTTGTGTGGTGGTTTGGTTCACAAGGCGGAGGATGGTTTCATAACTGTCCAGGGGTTGCCCTGCCCAGGTTTTGCTGATCTCGCTGAAGAGGCGGTGTTCGATCGGGTTCCATTTTGAGGTGCCGGTTGGAAAATGACAGAGAGTGATTGATAGTCCGAAGCGCTCGGCTACCTTTTCTTGAAGCTCATATTTCCAGGCGCGAACTCGTGCGCCATTACTTCCACCGCTGTCGGCCAGAATCAGAAGTTCGGAAGCATTCGGATACGCTTTGCGCCCGGTCTGGCACCACCACCGAGCAACATTCTCGGCGGCAAATCGCGGAGTGTCATGAGAGGTTCCGACGAAGACCGATCCCCGATTGGCAATCGGGTCGTAGATCCCGTAGGGATTGGCCATTCCTTTGCCTTGCGAGCGGAAATCGTGATCGTTGACCGGTGTTGGCTTGCTGCTCCACACCCGACCGGGATTCTTGAAGTTGCCGACCAGTTCCTTTTTCTTGGTATCGACGCTGATGATAGGCAGGCCACGGTGCAAGAAACGCTTTTTGTGCCGGGCAATGCAACTAAACTGCAGGTCTCGATGCTGGGAAGAAACCGAGATCGATTTGGTGTTTGCGTGCAAGGCATAGTCGAGTTGACGGAGCAGTCGTCGCACGGTGTTGGGACTGACGGAAATTCCCAGTCCGCCTAGTTCGCGGGTAATTTGCCGCAGGCGTTTGCCGGTCCAGAGGCGTCGGCGCCCCATGGGATCGCCCGCAGTGTTCTCTTGGAGCAAGTCGCGCAGTTGGTTCAAGACATCGGGCGTTTTTTTTCGATAGGAGGCCGTCCGCCTCCGGTTCGTCGAATGCGGTTGCGAACAAGCTCGCCGGCGAGCAGCTCCCGGCGTCCACGGGCTACTGTTTGAGGGTCGAGTCCCAAAGCTTGAGCCAGTTGGCGGTCCCCGCCATGGCCTTTCTTGAAACTTTCCAATCCGGCATAGAGTCGACGTTGTTGTTCATCCAACAAGCTGTAAAAGAGGACGCGGGCCGCACGATACTCTTCTTCGTTAGAATCCAAAGGGGGTTGATGCGCTTGGCGGGCTGCGGACTGTTCCTGATGGCGAGTGCGCTCTTTGGCCAGGTAAAGATAGCGGCCATTGAAATCCTGGCGATGCAAACGACCGGCTCGGACCGACTGGCGCAAGGCGTCTTTGACGGGCACATGCAGAAGAACCACCAGTTCGGCCGCCACGTATCCTGCGGATGCCTTCTCGATCAGAGAGACGACCGTATCAAGCAAGGTGCCGTGACGAGAAAACCAAGCTCCCCGGCAATTCCACAAACCCAGCTCATCAAAGCGAGGAATTGATTTGAGCGTGTAAAAGGTGCCTCGATGAGAATAACTCGTTTGATAGGACAACGAGGACAATTTGCGGAACACGGTCAGATCCGATTGAGTGCCCAAGGCGGCTTTCATCTCGGGCATGGTTAGTGCATGGAGGCGATTAAAGAGCTCCAAGAGAGGCTGCACAGAAAAGCGGATAGGTCTCATTATGATAGAATAACGCCTGTCAGACGCACGACAAGCGTTTTTCTAACATAATGAACTGTGACACCGTGCATTTACAAACAGCTGGAGAACCTTTAGAAACAGATGCTTTATCAGGAAAATAAGCCAAATCATCAAGTTCGTCGCGTGCTATTTATGACAGAAGTCGTCCGTCTACGCGTTAACTTGTTTTTGCACGAACCCTTAAACGAATGCCATTGCGCTTCGCCCTACCTCCAAACAGGCCTGCGTCAATCGCGGTGCTACGAGGAACTCTTCTCCATCCGATGGAAGAGCGGACGTAATCTTCGTTCGCCATCGACGAAGAATTCTGTCACCCCTTCACCCAAGGCTTGACGAGCTATTTCGGAGAAGCGTCCCGGTGTGTCAGGGACGGCATCACGCGCGGACCGCCCGAAGGCCCAACTCAATGATCCTGGC
>CALAPX010000053.1 GCA_937888355.1 uncultured Spartobacteria bacterium | reverse complement strand
TGATTCCCGTCAACGCGCTGGTTTCTCCTGACCGTGTGCTGAGTCAGTGGATAGTGGCCTCATACCGCACAACCGACAAAAATGAGAAATCTTAAAGCCAGTGTCCTGATTGGAGTGGTCAGCTCCATTGGGGCTGTCCTGCTCCAAGCTTCAGGCTTCACCGTTGCATTGGATCCCATATTGCTGTCCCTTCTCGGCATTACTCCTGATGAAGGGGCAATAGTTGGTCCGCCCTACGTAACCATGCTGCTATTTGCTTTCGGGATCGCCTGGGCATCGGTGGAAATTTCCCGCCCTTCACACAGGATCATAGTGGCGGTACTTTCTACGCTGTTGCTTTGCACATGGGTTTTGGTGCTCGCTCTCTACGGGACATTCTTTTCGCCGCTGTTACCTCTTGTCGTGGTGGCTTGCAGTGTTTTTTTAGCTGCCGCTTGGCGGAAGACGCGGGGTGGACAGCAGAGTGCGCGACTGGAGCAGTTGTTCGGACGCCGCCTTTCCCGCTCCGGCCTTAATGCCTTGGCTGAAACCCCTGCCAGTGCCGCGTTTCCAGGACACATGGTGAATGCCACAGTCATTGTATTGTCAGTGCACAATCACGCCGAACTCATGGAGTTGCTTCCTGCCGAAAGTTACACCGAAATCACGAACCTCTACCTCAAGACCTCCTCGGATTATTTGGTGGAATCTGGGGGCTATCTGGATGAGTGCAATGGCGAGTCTGTGCGAGTCGTGTTCGGTGCGCCGATTGCGGACTCGCGCCATGCCACACGTGCCTGCCGGGCGGCGATCGACCTGGCTGCGCGGTTGGATGATCTGAATAAGGAGTGTGATGCACGCTGGCAACGTCGGCTGGATGTCCGCATGGGCATCGAGTCGGGTGACATGATTGCGGGGGTCTTTGGCGGAGGGCGTGTTGGAAGTTTCAGCGTTGCGGGAACGCCGGTCGATTTTTCTAGAAGGCTGTGTGCCGCAAGTTCGCATTACGGGGCCCGTATTTTGGTTGGGCCCGTGGCACATGGTCCAGCCGCCGAGTCGCTCGAGGTGCGGCCGATCGAAGTGCTGAAAGTAGGTTCGCAGCGGCGCAGGGTTGATATTCACGAGATTCTTTCGCCCAAGCACGGGCTCTCTCCAGAACGAGAAAAAAGCCGCGACTACTTCTGGACAGGGGTTCTGTATTTTCGTGAAAAAAAATGGGACAAGGCAGTCGATGAATTTATGAAAGCACGCATCCCTGGAATTCCAGATCAGGTGCTGGATTATTACCTGCGGAGGATCGAGCAACTGCGGCACCAGGATCGCGAGCCTCACCGGGAGGCAATCCCGGCATTTTTCCATGTCGCTTGAGCCGAAAATCCTCGATGCCGCCTCCATGCGCTCTGAGCGGGACAGGTTGCATGCCGATGGTAAAACACTGGTTTTCACCAATGGGTGTTTTGATATTCTCCAC
>CALAPX010000052.1 GCA_937888355.1 uncultured Spartobacteria bacterium | reverse complement strand
GTAGGGATCAAGTGCATTGGTTTGGATGTCCTGCCAAACGGGAGTCATGATAAAAAAGGTAAGAAAGAGGGATAAGCCAATCAGAAGTTGGTTGGCAGGGGCACTGGGAACGCCCAGTGCGGTGCGGACAAACCCTAATACGATGACAATGCGTGTAAAGCTAGTCATGAGCATAATGAGGGAAGGTGCTAGGGTCAGAAGCGTCATCACAAAGACGATCTGAATGGCGGTACTGAGATTTTCGCGGTCGTTGCCTCCGGTGCCGAGTTGGAGACTCACGATGGGCGTGGCGACAGATGGTGCAGGCGGAGCACTTGGTGCTGTCGGTGCTTGGGGAGCGATGGGAGCTATCGGCGCATTCTGCTGCGCAGTAGCGCTCTGCACCATGAGCATAAGTGCTGAAATGATTAACAGGAAGCGTGCCAGAGAGAATTTCAAGGAGTGGGAATGGGTTTGTTGTGATCAGCCATGAGCGCACCAAAGGTCTGCTCGTCAGGCGCTGAGGCATCTAGCGGACAAAGATAGTCGATTTTTCCTGGTGTGACTCCAAGGAGCATGCGGGTATCCTCATACCCGACTACCACAAGGAATTGCTTGTTGCCAAGTTGACGCATTTCAAGAATTTCAAGTTTTCGGTCTTGGTTAACGGAGGAGCGGCGAAAAGGGATGCCGTGACGAGAAATGTAGACGGTAGCGCCGCCCAGTGCAGCGATGATGGCAAAGTATAGGAACAGCTTTCCGATTGCATCCACGCCAGGAGTCACATCGAATGTCCCAGAGCTGGCGGGTGTGGAAGAGGGGCTGCTGCCTGCAGGTTCGACGGAAGTGATAACCGCCTCAGGGATAGGATCTGAAGACTGATTGGCGTCTTGCGCGACAATGTCTGGTGGAAATGCCAGACAAACAAGGATCGCCGGTAAGGCGAACCTGCATGCAAAGGGAATCATGCCGGATCCCCGACGATCTGGGTAATTTTAATGCCGAAATTTTCTTCAACAACAATAACTTCTCCTCGGGCGATGAGGCGGTCGTTAACATTGAGACCTACTGGTTCGGTGGCGAGTTGATCGAGTTGGAGAACATTGCCCTCAGTCAGTTCGACCACATCGCGCATAGGAAGGGTGCAGGATCCGATGCGGACAGTCAGGTCGACTTTGACATCGAGGATCACAGAGAGGTTTTTTGCTTCGTTGAGGGTGCTCATTATTTTTGCGAGGTAGTTGTTTCCGAAACGATTTGGACGGCAACATGGCCATTTTCGCTGCCGGCCAAGCCATTAAAGCGTGGGGAGTTGGCGATGCGAATGCGCGTTTTATCAAGAGTGGACTTGGGCATTTCGAGAATATCACCCACATGAAGAGAGAGAATGTCGGAAATGGCAATGCCGGGGACAAGCCAATCCGCAATGACTGGAACGTTGATTTTGTTGTAGGAATTCCGCCAATGACGAGGCTTGGTGTCCTCGTTGAGAGGTTGAAGTTCCCGAGAGCGCTTCGAGTGAAGCGTCTTTACTATCGGTTCGATCATGGGGTAGGGAACAGCGATTTGGATTTGTTCCACGCTGTCTCCCACCATGGCCTCAATGGTAAGGGCAAGAATGATCGTGTCGTTTGAGCAGGCTTGAAGAAAACGAGGGTTGTTTTCGGTGCCGATTTGGCGGGCACTCAGTTCGCGGTCTTCCTTCCAGAGCCTGCACCACTCGGAGGTAATGATCTCAACGATTTCTTCAAGCAGGGCGATCTCAATTTCTGTGAGATGGCGTTCCTCATCTCCAGCCATGCCTCCACCGCCAAGCATCCGGTTCGTCATGCTGATGGCGAGGCGGGGATTGATTTCTAGGATTCCGATGCCAGGAAGTTGATCGACTTTGAATAGCGATATGTGAGTCGGATTCTTCATCGTGTCTGCGAAGGACCCATAAGGCAATGTTAAGAGTGATTTGAGCTTGAGGCTCATATCTGCTCGCAGAAGAGAGGAGAATCTCGCCGAGCTGGTTGAAATAAAGCCCGAGTAGATCGTGCGCAGGCGGCGGATTTCGGCTTCCGCAAGGTGGACCGGAGTGCGGAAATCAAAGGCCTGGGTATTGATCTTTAATGAGGCAGGAAAGCGGGAGCCATCGAACCGATAGGATGCTTGCCCAGCCTCAGCAACGAGTGGATCGATGGCAGACTGGTTCTGTGGTTCAGGCATGGTGTTATCTGAGTGTGGAAATTACTGAACGACGAATTCCTTAAAATAGACTTGTCCAATAACATCTGCGCCAAGAAGGCGATTGAATGATGTCATAAGGTTTCTACGAACAACATCCTTTCCAGCAGGAGTCTCTATAGATTCTGGAGTCTGCGCTGAGAGGATGGTGATAGCAGCATCTTTGAGAGGAGCCTCATGGTCTTTTAGATGGTCGCCAATTTTTGAATCAGAGCTAGCAACCACGATGTTGACGCGAAGATAGCGTGTATTGCCACTCCCAGCTAGATTTACAACGAGTGAGGCGAAATCAACGGGGGTCTCTTTAAGGCCAGTAACGGCAGTGTGCCCTTTAGTTGCTGACTCAGAATGGGAAGAGGTCTCTTCTGAGTGGGAAGAGTTGGCCTCTATGATCTTGGGAACAATCACAAAATTCATGACCGCATAAACAAGCGCGGGGACAAGAATGATAACAGCAAGAAGCGGAACAATCGGGCTTCCTGATTTTTTAACTGAGATGGGTGATCCTGCGTCGATATCGTCTGGATTTGCGGGCATGTGTAGGGTGTTTTTTTGGTGAAGGTTTGGGTAGAATTTATCGTTTCAGATTCACGATTTCTTCCATGATGGAGTCGGAGACAGTTATCACGCGTGAGCCGGCTTGGAAAGAGCGTTGAGCAACGATGAGATCGGAAAATTCCTGGGTGAGGTCGACGTTGGAGAGTTCCAGAGTGCCTTGGATAATTTCTCCGTAGAGTGTGGCCGTGGCGGCAACAGCTTGTGTAGCGCCAGCAGCCCCTTCACCTCCATCTTCACCTCCTGGATTCTTCAAAAGATTTCCACCCACACGCTCTAATGCGTTCGGGTTTGAAAATGCTGAAAGTAAAATCTGATTAACATCTTCAAGTAAAGTGCCATCGGAGTAATAAGCGTCGATTGCTCCATCTTTACCAATTTTATAAGATTGAAGCGGTGCGGTGCCATTGATTTGCTCGATTACAATTGGTGTGTCACCATCTCCAACCACATTGTATCCCTCGCTGGTGAGAAGGTTGCCCCCATCATCAAGCCGGAAGTCCCCCGCTCGCGTGTAATAGAAAAGCGTGTCTCCAGGATTTTGTACTTTAAAGAATCCTTTTCCTGAAACTCCAAGGTCAGCAGGACCACCTGTGGTGGTAAGAGCCCCTTGAGTAAACTTTTGGGTAATACTAGCCACGCCTGTGCCGTAGCCGACTTGCATGCTGTTTGTTCCACCAACATCCCCTACTGCTGCAGAGGATTTTTGGAGTGTTTCAGCAAAAGCATCTTTATTGAGAACGCGCGAACTTTTGAAGCCTGTGGTATTCACGTTGGCGATGTTGTCGCCGATAACTTCGAGGCTTTTACCAAAAGTTTTAACGGCTGAGACGCCGCTGCTGAAGGAGTTAAGGAGTGCCATGGTTGTGAGGAGTTAAGGTTGGACTTCCAAGGTTTCTGCAGTGGGAGAATTCGCTACGAGGAGGGTTGGATCAACGGGAGTGGCTGGCAGAATAGGAAGCGGACGGCGGATATCAGTGATGAGGTTGGTCTCGTAAGTTTTGCCGTTAATCACCAGAGCTGGGGCTCCTTCCTTGAGGGTGATCGCTTCAACTACGCCTGTGATATCCCCCTCTGCGGCGTCTTTCACGGTAACTTCGCATCCAAGATAAGAAGGCGCAGCGGCCATCTTTTGATCGTTCGAGTAGGAGGTGAATGACTGAGAGAGGGTACGCATCTGCTCAAGGGACGAGAAATTGGCCATTTGAGCGATGAATTCGGTGTCCTTCATCGGGTTCATGGGATCCTGTGCAGTCAGTTGTGTCATCAGGATTTTCATGAAGTCATCGGCATCTAGCGTTTGTTTTGGAGTAGGGAATGACGTTTCTCCAGCGGATGGCGATTTTTTGATAGAAGAGGAGTCAGAAGCGAGTGGCGCGATGTTCATGGTAGTGAGGGAAAATTATGCCCAGAGAGAGACGGAGCCGGGACGAGTGGGTTGCTGTAAATTAGGTGTGCCATTTTTTGGTTTTATGGCCGGGACGGCGACAACAGGCGATGGTGGGGTGCGTTCACGGTCTTCTCGTTCGCCGGATGATGCGTTTTGTTGGTTTGCAGACTGTTGGAAAGCAGGGTCGTTAAATCGGAAACCGCGGTCGCGACTATTCTGTGAAAATTCCGGCCAAGCCTTTTGGAGAGCTTCGCGTAGTTCGGCTGATTCGGTGACAAACACGGTGTGGAGCTCATTGCCGCGCATGCTGAGTCGTACTTTCACTGATTCACTCTCACTCACAGGGAGCTCGAGTTGGAGCTGGGAGCGGTTGGTTTGGGTGAATTTTTCGATTTCGACACGCAGAGAGCGCAGCATCGAGGAGGCTGTGGAATCCGTTGACTTAGTATTTTTAGGAGTTTGCGCTGAGGCGGCTAACGTAGGAGATCCCGTGGTGGATTGGCCCAGATTCGAATCTGAATTGGGGTTTGTCCCCGGAGAAGTAAGCGAGGATGTCGCCAAGCGATCTGCGACGGTGAAAGAGTTCAAACGACCCGAAGTGGTAATGGACGCTTCTTTGGCGACAGCAATAGGCTGTCCGGCATCAGCAGGATCCATGGCGGCGAGAGAAATCATATCCTCGTTTTCCACAGCATGATCCGTGCCACTCGTAACGGGTTCAGTTGATATTTCTAATTCTGAGGAATGATCAGATGAAGTGGCTTCAGTGGATGTGTGGGATTGAAGATTCTGTGCATCCGTATCCTTGCTAG
>CALAPX010000051.1 GCA_937888355.1 uncultured Spartobacteria bacterium | reverse complement strand
GCGCATTTTTGCTGAACGGCGCGTTTTGCACAATCGAAGCAAACATCTCTTCCGCGCGGTCGGTGCCAGGGATAATGGCTAGTCCTAGAAGCTTCACTTTTTTCCCGCCAAGGTAGGCATTTGCGATGACGACTTGGCTTGCTACCGCCTTCTCGAAATCAGGAGTGTCAGGATACTTTGTGACGAGCGTTTGGTAGGCATCGAAAGCGCGTGAAGGGTTTCCAGCGGCCTCGTAAAGCTGCCCGATACGAAATTGAGCACTCATCGCAAGCGGCGAGGCCGGGTTCTTTTTAATAAACTGCCGATAGGCTTTGATCGAGTCGCTCTGAGCGGAGGCGCTGTATGCGATTTGTTCCTCCGGAGTGACCCCTTCATTCAATTTTTGCCTGACCGGTTGCGGCGCGGGCGCGTCAAAGGCAGGTGGAGGTTGCTGGGCACGCGCCAACCCAATGCAGGCAGCAGAAGCCAGTAGGCACATCAGTGATAATCGAAACGACATTGCTGGTCTCAGTAGATAAGGGACTTCACCTCTCTCCGTCAAGAGTTCACGGAGATCAACTCACGGCCGCGCGTAGGCCACAAATCGCCCCTCGCGTCGAAACCACAGAAACCATGGATAGCCACCAAAGCGCTGGCGGGGCTTGAACTCATACACCGACACGCCACGCGATCCTTGCGAACCCGCCATCCACATGCGGCCGCTGTGATCGCGGCCGAGATACATCATGACATGGGTCACCGGCGGCTTGCGTGCCGGACGGTAGGTATGCTCCCAAAAAAGTAAGTCCCCACGCTTCAGTTCCCGCATCAAGCGATTGGGATCGGGGCGAACCCGGCGAAGACGTCCTGTTTGCCTGAAATACTCGTATTGCGCCGAGCAGGTTCTTGGAAGCAACACCCCAGTTCCCTCCCGATAGAGCCAGCGGACCGTATTCGAGCAATCCATGGCCCAAGACGACGATTCTCCGGGAGGAGTCCACTTCTGCGAATAGCCGATCCGCTCATCAGCCAAGCGCCTCGCCATGGACTCCCAATCGGCGGATTTCAGGGTTGAGGCAGTAGCCGGCAGGCACAAACTGGCAATGATCAGCAAGCAGATGTTGCGAACCGCCAAAGCCGGCACGATTATATGCTGGATCACCCCAGTTTTCTCTTGGTCGGAGGTGGTGTAGGCTTGGCGTTGGGGTCTGGTTTAGGGGCTTCACGCACTGGAGCCTTACCTGTCGGCTTCACGCGGAAAATCTCGTTGTCCAATGTTATATTAACAAAGTTATACTTCACCCCATTATTATTTTTTGGCTGGAACCCCCAACCAATCAGCATTCTCGGATACATTTTTTCAACATACTCTCTCGTTTTGCTATATGTGAGAAATGAATTTGAGTCTTCAGCGACCTGAAAAAAAAGAACAGCATTCCTATCAGCAGAGATTTTTCTTAATGCATCTAATAAAATATTTTGAGTCTTTTCTAAGTCTTCAACAACCATTCCGCCATTGGGATTAGGAGAGATTGTAATTCCCACCCAATCCACCCAAGTTGGCATATTGGTTGTAAGATTTAATCCAAAGGGGTTATTC
>CALAPX010000050.1 GCA_937888355.1 uncultured Spartobacteria bacterium | reverse complement strand
CACAGGAACTTGCCCGTAGCCTTGGTGCTAGGGTAGTGGATATCCCTCAAAAAGGTTATGGCTGGGCTCTTCGCGGCGGGATTGAAGCCGCCGCCGGCCAATTCGTCATCATGGCTGATTCCGATGATTCTTATGACTTTTCCAAACTGCGTCCGTTTGTTGAAAAATTACAAGCTGGCCACGATCTTGTCATGGGATGCCGGATGCCTTGGGGGGGCGGCACCGTGCTCCCAGGAGCGATGCCTTGGAAACACTTTTGGATTGGAAACCCAGCTTTAACTTTTATTGGCAAGATGTTCTTTCATTCCCCATGCAATGATTTCCACTGCGGCCTACGCGGTTTCACCAAGGCCGCTTACCTAGAAATGGATCTCCGTACAACTGGGATGGAACTTGCCTCCGAAATGGTGATTAAGGCGACTTTACAAGACATGAAGATCACCGAGGTTCCCATCACCCTCCATCCCGATGGACGATCCCGCCCGCCACACCTCCGCAGTTGGCGGGACGGTTGGCGCCATTTGAGATTCATGCTTTTGTACAGCCCCGACTGGTTGTTTCTGTACCCCGGGATCTCACTTGTCACAGCTGGAGTCCTTGTGAGTGCATGGCTGCTTCAGGGGCCCCGGGAATGCCTCGGAGCAGTGCTCGACATTCACACGCTCCTCATTACATGCGTCGGAGTGCTGATAGGCTATCAGACAATAGCGTTCGCATTTTTCAGCAAGGTGTTTGCCATGACCGAGGGACTCGTTCCAGAGCGCAAGGAGTTCATGCGGCTCTTCCGGTTCTTCTCGCTCGAGACAGGGCTCATCGCCGGATTTCTGATGATGGTTGCTGGCGCAGGAGGTGTGGTATACTCCTTCATGATCTGGGAAGACCAATCGTTTGGGGCGCTTGACACACCGCAGACAATGCGTCGTGTGATCCCTTCCGTGACATTCCTAGCTCTGGGTGTCCAGACAATTCTAGCGAGCTTCTTCCTCAGTATCCTGGGTCTGAAACGTTCATGAAAGCACTCGACAGCATTCACCAGAACTATGTTTTTGACCGGCGCATCCGCGTGCTGGCAGGGCACCTCGCATCGATGATCCCTGTGGGTAGCACAGTGCTCGACGTCGGATGCGGCGACGGGACACTTGCCCGGGCGATCATGGCTACCGGTCGCTCGATCGACATCGTCGGCGTGGATGTCCTCGTCCGTGAACACACTTCCATTCCAGTCACGAAGTTCGATGGCGTAACGCTTCCATTTGGCGACGCAAGTTTTGAGACTGTCATGTTCGTCGATGTGCTGCATCATACCAATCACCCCATGGTTCTGCTGAAGGAGGCGTCACGCGTTGCCCGTGGATCCATCCTGATCAAGGATCATGATCGGTCGGGATTTCTTGCTCAGCGCACGCTGAAGTTCATGGATGACATAGGGAATGCGCGATTTGGTGTGTCCCTTCCATACAAATATTTGGACCGGCAGGAGTGGAAACGAGCGTTCGATTCACTTCGACTTGTCGTTCGAGAGGAGAGGCGTAAGCTTTTCTTGTATCCGTGGCCGGCAAGCATGGTATTTGACCGATCGCTTCATTTCGTCGCATGCTTGGAGCACGAAAAACCTGCTGGTGTGCGATGAGTCG
>CALAPX010000049.1 GCA_937888355.1 uncultured Spartobacteria bacterium | reverse complement strand
GCCTGCTGCCCCCACTTGAGGAACTGATAGCGCTCACGGTTGCGCTTGAATTCCATGTCGAGGTTGAGTTGGAGGGCCTGCGCGGACCCGTAGAAATCAACTTGCACCGAGTGGTCAACCACGAGATCGACAGGCACAAGGGGCTCGATGATCGCCGGGTTCGCGCCAAGAGCTTTTACAGTGCTGCGCATCGCCGCAAGATCCACCAACAGTGGCACGCCAGTGAAATCCTGTAACACGATGCGGGCAACGACGAAGGGAATTTCCTCCGGTGCGGGAGCCGTCGCATTCCAGTTTGCCAGCGTCTCGACATCGCGAGCCTGGACTTTTTTCCCATCACAATTGCGAAGCACGGATTCAAGAACGATGCGAATGCTCACGGGGAGCTTCGATATCTTGCCGATCCCCGCCTCTTCAAGGGCTGGAAGAGAATGGAGATTTGCCGATTTGCCGTTTCCGAGATCGAACGGACGCAGGGTGTTAAAAGGTGCGCTCATAAATTCGGATTGGTTAAACCAAATTTCTCCCGTCTAGGGCAATGCCTCTTTGCAATCCGGGAACGATTTATTCTGTCTGTGCGATGAAATTGGCGATATCAAGCACACTTCCCGAGAAGGCCATCACCTCGCCGGCCTTCAATTTTTGATCCGGTGACGGGACGGCATTGAAGGACTTGATGACTGTCGATCCATCCTCACCGGCCTCTACTGTTTTGGTCGCGATGAGGTTAATGCGGTATTTTCGCCGCAAGTCGAGTTCTTGAATTGTCTTCCCCACAATCGCGGCCGGCACGGCTATTTCGACAATACTGAATCCATCAGCCAACTCGAAATAGTTCGTCATGTCGCGGATGAGCAAGCGTTGCACAATCCAGCGGGCCGCCTCCTCCTCAGGGTTGAATACATCATGCGCTCCAACGGCTTTCAGCACCTTGATGTGATCCGGCGTCGTGGCGCGGGCGACGATGCGCGGGATGCCGTACTGACGCGCATGGACAACCAAAAGCACCTGGGCCTCAAAATTTCCCGAAATGCCCGCGATCAGCACATCCACATCGCCGATTCCATGGGTTTGAAGAAGCTTGCTGTGACTTCCGTCCATGCAAACGGCCAAGGAAACCTGATCCTTCACGGCATCGACACGCTCCATGTCGATATCCACCGCAATGACCTCCGCACCTCGTTTGGCAAGCCCAAGGGCGGTGGAAGTTCCGAATTCGCCTAGTCCGACTACGGTGTATTTCATGGGATTTTCAGGTGGGGCTTTAGCCAACCACGACCTCCTCTTCGGGAAATTCGTAGTTCACGGCTCGGGTGGATTGAAAGACCGAAAGCACCATGGCGATCGGACCGATACGACCAACAAACATAAGAACGCATAGGACAAATTTTCCGCTAGTGCCGAGCTGAGGGGTTACGCCAGTACTCAAGCCAACTGTGCTTAACGCCGAGAAACACTCGAAAAAGACATCCCTCATGGAGAACTCGGGGTGAACCCATGCCAATGCCATCATACCAAAAATCGCCGATACAATGTAGAGCAGGAACACATTCAACGCTGAAAAAACCACGCGCGCCGGGATCGAGCGCCCAAAGGCCTCGATGTTTTTCGCTCCGGTGACCAATGACCTCAGCCCCAGTAACAGAACGGCAAATGTAACGGTCTTGATTCCTCCCGCAGTGGAAACCGGACACCCGCCCACCAACATAAGGAAGGCCAAGAAGATGAGTGTGGCATTTTGAAATTCCGCAACGGGGAGGGTATTGAAGCCAGCTGTGCGGCTGGATACCGATTGGAAGAGCGAGGCGGTAAAGGCATCACCGGGAGCCAAGCCTCGCAGAACCCCGCCCGCCTCGAAAACCCAGAAGACAACAAGCCCAGATACCAACAACACTGCTGTCATGATCAGCGACAAGCGGGATTGGTTACTCAGGCGAAAAACCCGGAATTCGAACATACCCACTCTTGTGGCTCGACCGGGCAGAAGGTCACTCTGGCCGCGCCAAATCAGCGCGAGCAATTCAGGAATCACCAGAAACCCCAAGCCTCCCAGCACGACAAGGCCCATGATCGTCCAAACAGCACCGACATTCGTGGAGAGAGACTCCATGTTGTCCACATTCAGCGAGAATCCGGCATTACAAAACGCCGAAATAGAGTGAAATAGCGCCCACTCCAAGTGCCTGAGCCGCGAACCTCCAGTATCAACAAAGAAAAATAACAGCAGGGCACCCAGCGCCTCGACGACAAGGGTTATCAACACAATACCAAGGATTCGCCGCCTCAAGTCGCCAAGCGCGGGAGCATTCACCAATTGGCGGAAGGCTACCATTTGCGACACCGGCAGGGTCTTTTTTGAAAAACTCGAGAGCAACGCCACAAACGTCGCAATCCCGAGACCACCGACTTGGATCAAGCCCATGATAATGACTTGTCCGAGTGATGAAAATTCGCTGCCCGTATCGCGCACCACAAGTCCGGTCACGCAGGTCGCACTGGTCGCGGTGAAGATGGCATCTGCAAAGGAGAGAGGACTCGCCTCATCAGCCATTGCATTTGGCAACATGAGGAGCATCGAGCCAGTGACAATGATTCCTAAAAATGAACCTGCCAGAAGGATCTCTGCACGTAGGCCCTGGGAGAGGATCCACTCCGCCGCACGCAACAATTGCAACCATACGCACCCGAACAGAAATAACCGCACCAGCCACATGGCCAGTTGACCGACACGGCCCGAAAATTCCTCGGCGACAATCCGCTGCAAGGCATCAGGCATGAACACCAGCAGTCCAAGAGCAATCAGAGCGACAGCTAAAAGAATAAACTCCGCACGGCGGTAGCGTGCAGCTTCACTGGGCTTGCCGGCAAGAACCAACTCCGCAAGCCACACTGCAACGAAAAGCAAAGCTACTACCACCTCAAGCCACTTGAGTCGGACAGCTAAATCATGAGCGATCTCAAATCCACCGCTGCCTACAAGCAATACGGCTGCGAGAATTGCCAACAGGGCACCAGCCCAGTTGCGCAGAACTTCATGCAGTGACGCAAGGGCGAAGGTTTTCATCTACTTTCGCAGAATCGCTGAGTTCCCCCGTTGCTTTCCAGCCAAATTTCCAGATCGTGCGCTCAAGCCTTGGCAACCAACCCACCCACGCGGGCCATTTCGAACAAGGAGGCCTCAAACTCCCTTGCAAATCCCTTCTGATCCATCAACGGAGATTTTTGGAGTCTATCGCGCATGCCGCTTCTGAGATTTTCCAAGCGAGCAGTATCTCCCGCCAAGGCCACGG
>CALAPX010000048.1 GCA_937888355.1 uncultured Spartobacteria bacterium | reverse complement strand
TATCGCCCAAGCGCATTGCCAACTCTTTCGCTTGAGCCTCCAACTGCAAAAGGCTTCCGTCGTTCCATACAACTAGGTCGGCCCGTGCAACCTTTTCAAGGGTGGGCATCTGTGTCCGCATGATTGCTTCTACCTGTTCGCGTGCAAGTCCACGAGCACATGCCCGGTGGAGTTGAGTGTCTGCAGCGCACCCCACCACAACCACCATATCAAAAAAAACCTCTGCGCCGTTTTCGTAAAGTAGAGGGATATCCACGATGAAATGGCCCCCAGAGCTACGAACCTCCTCGGATTTAGCACGCCAAGCCGCACGTACCCGAGGATGGAGGATCTCTTCCAACCGGACTTTCAATAGGGGATTCTTGAAAATCATTCTCCTCAGCAAGTCCCTGTCTGGCAATCCATCCTTTCCAAATGCTTGAGGAGAAATCTCCCTTTTTACCGCTTCGCGCACCACCTCGTCATGCGCCAAAGTTTCTTTGGCGATACGATCAGTATCGAAAATCTCCGCCTGCAGCAACGCTCCAAGAAAACTGCAAATCGTGGACTTTCCAGATCCGATTCCTCCCGTCACTCCAATGATCGCCATGACCTATTCGTAAATCCAATCCGGTTCCGCTTGCAAGAACCTCACCGCAAATTCCGCCATGCATGGGTGCCATATTTCGTGCATTCCAAATTTACCACCTCCAACTCAACCAATCCGGTCTCAGTAAAGCGGTCGACTTTCCTTGCCAACCCCTCAGCCAATCGCCCTCCCGCGATCCCATCAAAATGCAGCGAACCCTGATACAAAATCCCTTTGCGGAACCGCCTCAAGGCACCACCACAAATTTTTAACGGCCCAGCCATGATGTCGTATTGGACTGGACTTTGAAAACATACACCGCCACTCCGGCATTCTTCCGGAAGGACCAACCTAGCACTTGGAATTGTCCGCCTAAGCACCTCCGCAATGGCTTCGTGAATTGCTTTGTACATTTCTGCAGCCCGCAATTGAGCTAATGACTCGGTGGCGGGAACAACCAACGCCAGCGTGAGATCGTCGCCATGGAATACCACCCCGCCACCAGTCCAGCGGCGCACCGGACCCAACGTCAGCGCCTTTTCGGGCAATCCGTCTACTCGCTGCGAATACCCAAATGTGGCTGCGGCATGCCCCCAACGATACACCCGAAGAACTGGGCGAACAGATTGCCATGCCATCGCCTCGTCGCACGCCATCTGGCCAGCCGAGGTTCTTGAAGAATCGTCCTCCCACACTTGAAGACTGGAAAAAAGCTTATTCACGGAACTCCTCCATTTCGGCAACTCCGTGCTTCTGCTTGTCGGAGACCGGCTGCATGTTTAGTCTCATACATCATGGCAAAGCAAGCACTCGGCAAAGGCCTCGGCGCATTGATATCTAAGCGCGTCGCAAGTCCAGCTCCCCAGGAAGACCTCGGTGAACGTGTCCAAAATCTCACTCTTTCCAGCATCGTTCCGAGCCCCCTTCAACCTCGTCAGGAATTCGCTGGTGAGCAATTGCAGGAACTCATCGAAAGCATCCGGGAACGCGGCATTATCCAACCCCTCATCGTGCGCGTTGTCGGGGAAATCCATGAGCTTATCGCGGGCGAACGCCGTTGGCGTGCGGCAAGCGAACTTGGCCTCTCCGATGTACCGGTCATTATCCGCGAAGCCAGCGACAGAGACGTACTGGAACTCGCCCTCATCGAAAACCTCCAACGCGAAGGCCTAAATCCAATCGAGGAAGCCACCGCCTATGATCGTCTCCACAAGGATTTTTCACTGACCCAAGAGGAAATCTCGCGCCGCGTTGGCAAAAGCCGCGCCTCAGTGGCAAATGCGATGCGACTGCTGGACCTCGCACAGGATGTCCAATCGCTCCTCAAGCATGGCCGTATCACCGTCGGTCACGCCAAGGTTCTTCTCTCATTGAAAAACCACGGCGAGCAACAACTCCTCGCTGACCAGATCGTCCGCAAATCACTCTCTGTGCGCATCGCGGAACAACTCGCCGCGCAACAACACCTCAAGGAAGGGCGCTCAAAACCGGGACAAGGCAAGCCTGCCGTGAAAACCGAACCCACCGCTGCCATAAAACGGGTGGAGAACATCCTGACCCACCATTTGGGCACCCGAGTTGCCCTCCATCACTCCGAAAAAAAAGGCCATATCCACATTGAATACTACGGCTCAGACGATCTGAACCGCATTCTTGGACTAATTGGCATAGAAGACAGCGAGTCATTATGACCTTCCTTGGCAAACTCTTCTTACCCATCATTAGATTCATCGACTCGGACTATTTTCCGGAAGGTGCAGACACTTTGCGCAACCTCCCTGATCGCTTTGAGTGGCAACGCGCCATTCCGTTTGTTTTCCTTCATCTCGGCTGTCTCGGCGTTCTCTGGACCGGCTGGAGTTGGACAGCTGTAGCAATTGCGGCGGTGTTATATTTCGTCCGCATGTTCGCAGTGACAGCGATTTACCATCGGTATTTCTGCCACAGGGCTTACCAAACATCGCGGGTTACCCAGTTTCTTTTCGCTCTCTTTGGGCTCACTGCTATGCAACGAGGCCCGCTCTGGTGGGCTTCAGTCCATCGTCATCACCACGCCCACTCCGACGACGAACACGACATCCACTCGCCAGGCATGCAAGGGTTCCTCTGGGCCCATATTGGTTGGCTCACCAGCAGCAGAAATTTCCCGACGGACTACCGTCGCGTGAAAGACCTCACAAAATTTCCGGAGCTCGTCTTTTTGAATCGCTTCGATGTTCTCGGACCGGTTCTTTTGCTTGTCGTCCTCTACGCCCTAGGAGCCTTCATGGAAGCTTATGCGCCTGTCCTTAACACCTCAGGAGCTCAACTCGTAATCTGGGGATTTTTCATCAGCACTACTGTACTGTTCCATGCCACTTGCTTCGTTAATTCCCTCGCCCATTGCTTTGGCAAACAGCGCTTCAACAATGAGGATGACAGCCGAAACAGCCTCCTGCTTGCTCTGATAACCCTTGGCGAAGGCTGGCACAACAATCACCACCAGTACCAAGCAGCTGCCCGTCAGGGCTTCTACTGGTGGGAAATCGATATTTCATACTACATCATCCGCTTCATGGGCCTTATCGGAATCGTGTGGAATATTAAATCCGTTCCTGACGCCGTTTATGAAAAAGCCGTTACCAGGCAAACAGCGGACGCCAAGTGAGGGAGCGCATCGCTGTCGTCGGTTCAGGGATCGCCGGCATGGGAGCTGCATGGCAACTCCGCAACCACGCCGATCTCACTCTCATTGAGCGTGAGATCCGGCCAGGCGGTCACACCAATACCGTTTGGGTCGAAGAGGAAGACCAACGCATCCCAATTGACACAGGATTCATTGTTTTCAATCACGTCACCTATCCGCATCTTGTCTCTCTCTTTAAGGAACTCGATGTGTCTACCCAACCGTCAGAGATGTCGTTCAGTGTTCGCCATGACGATTCCGGCTTGGAATACAACGGCATGGGCCCGAACAAACTCTTCGCGCAGCGCAGAAATCTTCTGAACCCCCGCTTCTACCGCCTCGTCTGGGAAATTCTTCGCTTCTTCCGCGATGCCCGCCAGGGCCTTGATTCTCCTGCCGATTTGGAGTGCACCGTGCGTGAATTTGCCCGCCGCTACCGACTGGGAAACGATTTCCTCGAATTATACCTTCTCCCCATGAGCTCTGCGGTCTGGTCGACTGACCCCTCCCGCATGCTTGATTTTCCTGCACTCAGCCTTATCCGCTTCTTCCAAAATCACGGCTTTTTGGGCGTCTCGACCCATCACAAGTGGTTTACTGTCACCGGAGGATCCCAATCCTACCGCGACAAGCTCCTTGCCATGCTAGCGCCGGTGCGCCTTCCGGCAAAGGTCGTAGAAGTATGCGAAACCGATGCCTCCGCCAACATTCGCCTTGAAAGCGGCGAAGTACTGGACTTTGACCGCATCATCATCGCAACCCATGCGGATGAAGCCCTGTCTCTCCTGAAAAATCCCACTCCGGACCAACGGCGCCTTCTCTCCACTTTCGGGTACCAGAAAAATACCGCCATTCTCCACACCGACCCTGCGGTGATGCCTCGCGCCAAGAGGGCATGGGCCTCTTGGAACTACCGAGTGCTTTCGGGCAATGCGACAACCCATTACTGGATGAATGCCCTGCAAAATGTGTCGCAAAAGAAAAATTACTTCCTCTCGATCAATGGCGATTCCCTCGTCAATCCCTCGTCAATTCTCTACCAGACTGTCTACGAGCACCCCGTCTTTACGCTTGATGCCATGCGCGCACAAGCGGAACTCCCTGCTCTCAACACTCACTCGCCCGCCCAGCGCCTGTTCTTTTGTGGAAGTTATTTCAGGCACGGATTCCACGAGGACGCCTATGCCTCGGCCGTGCAACTCGCGGCAACAATCCGTCCACTCCTGCACGCATGAGCTCCCCGGCCTCATGCCTCTACGAGTGCAAGGTCATGCATCGACGCCTTCACCCGAAGGTGCACAGCTTTGTGTACCGGATGTTTTTGTTCCACTTGGATCTGGATGTACTCGCGTCCACTACCGCGCATATCCCGTTTTTTAGTCAAAATGCGCCGAATATCTATAGCCTTGATGACCGAGATTACTTTCAGATCCATTCACGCGGCATCCAAGAAAACGTGCGCACCTTCCTGCAAAGCGAAGGATTCCCTGAACGCCCTACAAAAATCCACCTCCTCACACTTCCTCGCCTTTTAGGCTACACATTCAATCCGATTTCTATCTTTTTTTGTTTTGATGCGGCCGGGCAACCTCTCGTCTCTGTGGTGCAAGTCGGCAACACATTTGGCGAACTCAAACCCTACATCGTGCCCATCAATAGGACCGGCACCGGCTTCGTCCTGCGGACCCCTAAAAATTATTACGTCTCCCCGTTTTCCGAACTCAATCTGGAATTCGAATTCCGATTTGAAATCCCTGGAAACTCGCTCTGTATCCTGATCGACGACTATGTTGATGGCAAAAAAAATCTTGTTAGTTCACTGACAGGAAAACGCCTCCCGCTAAACGCCCCGATGCTTGCCTCGCTCTCGCTCAAATACCCGCTGATCACGCTGAAGGTTATCACCCTCATCCACTGGGAAGCCTTTCGCCTTTGGCTTAAAAAAGTCCCATTTCGCATGAAGGAATCCCACCCCGAACTCCAACAGGGGGCCTTCCGCAGCAGAGATTGATCTGCCCCCTCCTGAAGACTGGATCACAGCGGGCCTACTTCACCACCACGTTGACCAATTTTCCGGGAACAACGATCACCTTTACAATCGTTCCTGAACCAATCGCTTCAAGCACTTTGGCACTCAAACGTGCAGCATTTTCGATAGCTTCCTTGGATGCATCACGGGCGACCACCAGCCTGTCACGAACCTTGCCATTAACCTGCACAGCCAACTCCACCTCGTTGTCGATTAGTAGCGATTCGTCATGCGTCAACCATGTTTGGGTGGATGCCGCCCCATCGAAGCCGAGCCTCTGCCAGAGTTCTTCAGAAAGATGGGGTGCGAACGGGCTTAGTAATGGCAGTAGGATTTTTAACGAATCAAGTGGGCGGGGCGATGCGTTCACAAATTCATTTGTAAAGACCATCATCTGCGAAATGGCAGTATTGAAGGCCAAGGCCCGGATGTCATCTGTCACTTTCTTGATTGTTGCATGGGCAACACGCGCCTGTGCGGAAGTCATTGGAACGTCAGCAAGCACAGGTGAAACCACCCATTTGCCCTCTTGGTTCTCTTCCATCGCCAAGCGCCACACGCGCGCAAGGAAGCGATGAACTCCCTCCACCCCCTTCATGCTCCAAGGCTTCATCTGCTCAAGAGGGCCCATGAACATCTCATAAAGCCGCAACGAATCCGCGCCATAATCGGCGATTACGGCATCGGGCGTAATCACATTTCCTCGGCTCTTGGACATTTTTTGCCCATCTGGTCCAAGAATCATCCCTTGATTAACCAGTCGCTGGAATGGCTCAGGCGTGGTCAAGCGCCCAAGGTCGTACAATACCTTGTGCCAAAAACGGGCATAAAGCAGGTGCAACACAGCGTGCTCAGTGCCGCCGATATAAAGATCAACCCCGCCGGGCTGACCGGTCTGGCCCATCCAATAACGATCAGCTTCCTCACCAACAAAACGATTGCCGTTCACCGGGTCGCAAAACCGCAGGTAATACCAACACGAACCAGCCCACTGGGGCATTGTGTTGGTTTCCCGCTCGGCCTTCTCAGAATATCTCACCCATTCACTCACTTTTGACAAGGGGGGTTCAGGCGTTCCTGTAGGCTTGAAGTCGTCCATGTCGGGCTGCACTACTGGCAATTCATCCTCCGCCAGCGCATGATGCCGCCCATCTTCCCAGATGATCGGGAAGGGTTCGCCCCAATACCGCTGACGCGAAAACAACCAGTCGCGAAGCTTGAAGTTCACCGTTCCACGCCCAAGACCTTTTTCTTCAAGCCAAGTCGTGATGGTTCGCTTTGCATCGGGGGTGGACAAACCGTCTAGAAACCCCGAATTGATTGCCACTCCATCTCCGACAAAACACCCCTCGACCGCCTCGTTTGGCCTCACCACCTCCCTCACAGGAAGCCCAAATTTCTGTGCAAACTCAAAATCCCGCTCGTCATGCGCGGGTACGGCCATAATCGCTCCGGTGCCGTATCCCATCAGCACATAGTCAGCAATCCAGATCGGCAGCCTCTCACCATTCACTGGATTGATTGCATACCCGCCGGTGAAGACGCCTGATTTTTCCTTGTTAAGCTCAGTCCGGTCGAGATCACTCTTTGAGGCAACGGTTGTGCAATATGCTTCGATATCGGCCCGTTGCACTTCGGTCGTAATTGATCCGACAAGCGGATGCTCCGGCGACAAAATCATGTAGGTCGCTCCAAACAATGTGTCCGGCCGCGTTGTAAACACCTCGATCTTCGCGCCACCCGATTCTTCGCAGAACATCACTGACGCCCCCTCGCTGCGGCCGATCCAGTTTCTTTGAAGCAATTTGATCCCCTCTGGCCAATCCAAGCCGTCCAATCCCTCAATCAACCGATCAGCAAAAGCTGTGATGCGTAGCATCCATTGCCTTAGCGGACGCCTCTCAACCGGAAATCCCCCGACCTCACTCTTGCCGTCAACAATCTCCTCGTTAGCCAGCACTGTGCCAAGCTGTGGACACCAGTTTACAGGCATCTTAGCGACATACGCCAAGCGCACCGAATCGGGATCAGGCCCAGTATAAGTCGCAATAGGTTCTGCCTTACGAGTCACAGGGTTGAACCATGAGTTGTAAAGCTGAAGAAAAATCCACTGCGTCCACTTGAAATACCCGGGATCTGTTGTGCTGACCTCGCGATCCCAATCGTAGCTGAAGCCGACCGCCTGCAACTGGCGCCGGAAATTTGCAATATTCCGGGTGGTAGTCTCCCGGGGATGCCGCCCTGTCTTGATCGCGTATTGCTCGGCGGGCAAGCCAAAGGCATCCCATCCCATCGGATGCAGCACATTGAACCCACGCATCCGGTGAAATCGAGCCAGAATATCGGTGGCTGTGTATCCCTCGACGTGCCCCACATGCAAGCCGTCGCCGCTTGGATACGGGAACATATCTAGGATGTAGTATTTTGGTTTAGAGTGATCGAAGTCTACGTCACCGGGATTCGCCGCACGAAATGCCCGGCGTGAAACCCAGTGCTCCTGCCACTTAGGTTCGAATTCATGAAAGGGAAATGGTCTGCGCTGAGTCGACATGGGGCGGAACGCTACTATGAACAACACGTCCTTGGCACTCCAAACATGTCTTGCTTCTCAGATCTCAGTTCAATTCGAGCGTCTTGCCGCCCGTTTTCTGCGACAACCTTTTCAACTCCTTTGTGTCCTGCTCAGCGGCCTCAAATGTAATAAAGTTTATCTTACATTTGGCCCCCTCCTGAAGAGGGCCTTCGATGATTTTTCTTAATTCGAGCCACGGGATCGTCCCGCCGCTCCCAGGTGGCTTCCACTGGAAACTTCCGTCACTGATCACAAAGATCACATCAGGCTTCATGCCTGCAGCGACTTCAAGAACCCCTGCAAACCCTCTTAGGTTCTTTGTTACCGACTTCGATGAGGAAGACATCGATCCCAGTGTCACCCACTCGTTCTGGATCCAATCCAAAGCCACCTTTCGATTATGCTCCGTGGCAGGAACCAACTCCGGCGTGAACGCCTTGTAGTTTTGAGTGAACTGGATAATGCCGAACTTAGAGGTAATGGGCAGTTTCTCGACCAGTGCTGACGTTTCCAACTGGATCTTGGACAATGGCACACCGGCCTTCTCGGCCTTTCCTACGACGCTGGACGAGACATCAAAGAGCATGAGTATCCTCTGACCGCTGGATTGCACCCCAAGAAAACTCATGCCCTTGTTCCCAAAACCGCTACTCCCTCCAGGGGAGAGGCCTCCGCTATCTCCAAGAGCTTCGGCTCCAGAGAGCGCAGCCATTTGGTCGGAAACCAACTCCGAGGGATCCAGTGGCAACATCTGGTCAAGTGGAAGCGGCGGAATATCGGGCAACGGAAAATCGGTCGGACGCGTGCTCTGCATTTTCTCGCTCAACACAGGTTTCGGAGCCATCGCATCCATTCGGGCCATATTCAACTTGTGCTCACGCTTCTTCGCAGGCAGGCGGATATCCTTACTCACGACAAAGTTCGCCGGAGTAGGAAAAATGTATTTCACCACAATAAAAATTCCGGCCACCACGCCAACAGCAACATGAAGCAGCAGCACCCCAACAAGAATCGATGCCACCAAGGCCCAGCGTTTTTTTCTCGCCGAACTACTCTCCAGCATCAGGGATTCAATGCTTCCAGGCATTAGTCATCCTCCCCGGTGGAATCGGCAAATGTCACGCCGATGATCTCCGCGCGCGCACAAATATTGAGCACAGCAACGATCCGCTGGTGGTTTGCTGCATCATCGGCATCAATCGTAATCAATGCCTCGCTTTTATTCGCATCAGTCGTTTCCTTGAATCGCCTTAAAGTCTTCAACAACGTGGGCATCTCGAGATTTTCTGCAGAGTCCATGGATTGTTCATTCAAGAGCACTCTCCCATCGGCCTCGATACGGATGCGCTGCTCATCGGGAATATCAACCACATCCTCCTGTTGAGCTGTTCCGGGCAACCCGATATTGATGTCGCTCTCCTGCTTGATTGGCTTGGCTGAGACCATAAAAAATACAAGCAGTAAAAAGACCATATCAATCATTGGACCCATCTGCATTTCTATGGTCTGCGTGTATTTATGTCGGCGTTGCATGGATGCTTTGATTTTCAAAGGGTAGTTCTGAAAGGTTCCAAAAAATCACATTCACTGCGCCAGATTCATTGGCGATACGCATAAGTTCCTTGATCTGATTGCCGGGAGTATTTTTGTCCCCGTGCCCATGAATGAGCAGTAGCGCAGGAATCGACATTGTATTCGCGAAGAAATTGGGGTCGCGGTGTCACAACATGCACACGGATGAATCCCCGTATTCCTACAGGCATTGGCAGACTTGCGATCATCCGCATCTTTTCTCCTTGGATCCGTGCGGGCAGCGCTGACTCGCAAGCTAGGGAGATTCATAGTGGGAAGGAGTTTTACCTGTTTTGTTCGACTGGGGTTCATGGCACGTGTGATTCACTGCTGTGAGCATCCAGCATTTCCTCCCTGGCTTCCTTGGCTGCATCACGATTGAGCATTTCTGGCGTTAGGGAGGTAAGATAGTCTACGGCTTTATGCGCTTCGGTGGTTGCGGGGTAGAAGGCGACAATATCACGTGCAACCTCCAGCGCTTTGGCATCGTCACCTCCAAGTCGATGAATACCTACCGCACCCCATAAACCTCTGGCGGCTTTTTCATTGTCGGACCCATAAAACAAGGCGGGATACAGAAACAATCCCAATGCCCGGCGGCGCAATATGTGGAACTGGTCGACCACGCGCGTCCCAACCTCGTCAATCTCGCGCGTGTCTTCGCTCCAGCGAGGGTTTTCCTTCAAAAAGTCGCCCATTTCTTGAGCTGTGGCTTGCGCCATGATGTGGTTCGCCTCAATCAATATCAAAGGATCATCGAACTCCTCAGCGATCTTCTTTGCCTCACCGACCGCCTCCAAAGCATTTCCGGAAGCAACCATGGTCCGTAATCGCCACTGCTTCGCACGCATCCGGTCTGCTTCGCTCCAAGCGGTGGACTCAATCTCACTGAACAACCCGAGTGCCTTTGTCATATCATCGCGAGAGCCATTTCTCAGAAGCAACTCGCCGAACTTGCAGCCTACAGAAGCGGCAGGGGATCGAGGCACTGCCAACCATTGCCTCAATCTCATCCACTCCAGTTCGACATCCAACAATCGTTCGACCCCGCTATCCCTTAACAATCCGCTACGAATGGGATTCTCACGAAACTCAATCGCTTCGACATCACTGCGGGGAATCGACACTAGGGCATTTGCTCCACCGGCAGCATCCGGCAAGGCCACCCTTAAGCGAATGAAATTACCGTCAAACTCCGCAATATCCCCGGCACGACGGGTTCCATCTAAAAGAATCAAAACATCACGCGCCGACACAAAGCCCCGTCCAACCAGAAGAAACAAAATCCAGCAAATACACCGCTTCATCCTTTGTCCTCCCCCAATTCCTGCACATCGCTGTTTTCTTGCGATTTTCCCATTATTGGCACGGGTCCCCCCAAGGCATCCAGCCGCTTTTTGGCTTCGATGGTTTCGGGATATTCCTCCAATTCTGGAGCTGAAACCAATTCGTGATAGGTCCGCCTTGCACTTAACTCATCCTGCAACAATTCGAATCCTTCGCCGCTGCGTTTGTAGGCCTTTGCTACCCATGGCTTCCAGCGCTGGTGCATCACATAAATCCGCTGGAAAAACGGAATTGCCATCTTTGGAGTTTTCTCCGTCATGTGTGACTCGCCGATCAAATACAACGCTTCGGCTTTTTGCTCACCTTTGACCCCATCGTTTGAAAGAACCGCTTCAAGCACCCGCCGCATCGCCTCCAATTTGCCGGACTTTTCGAGTAACCGCGCTTTTGCGAGCATCGTGGAACCGAAGGCTGTTGTGCCCAGCGTTTCCTTTTCAAAGCGGTCGAACCACGCCATGGCAGCGGCGTCATTTCCACGCTCCAGCTCTAATTTACCTAGCGCGGAAAGGATTTGGTCCTTCTCAATCACCCGTGGATTCCATCGTAACGCGTCCCGCAACATTTCCTCGCCCTCTCGAACACGTCCAACATCAATCAGAGCATTTCCAAAATCCACCAGCAGAGCGGGACTATGCACTTTTGGATCCGCATATTCCGAAGCTGTTGCAAGCAGGCTTTGCGACAATCGGAGATCGCCCCGCTCTACCGTCTTGGCTTGCGCATGGATCAACCTCATTGCGAAGGTTGTCCGTCCATCTTTCAGTACCGCTTCGCTCTTACTTCTGAGCAGCCCGACGTACTCCTCGGACTCGCCCTGAGCGCGATACAAACGGACGAGTGATTGGAAAATCTCGGCTGTGGTTTTGATTTCTGGATCGTTTCCGCACTCCTCTAGTACCCTCCAGTGCATTTCCCGGGCTTTTTCTATTTCACCGGTCTGACGGTAATACCACCCCATGTTTCGAACAGCCTCTCCAAGACGCGGTGAAATTGGCCTCTGGGCAAGAAAACGCTCCATTATTTCACGGTAGCGTTCAGTTTCCTCCATTAACTTGAGGCCCTCGGCTGTCCGAAACACCCCCTCTTCATATAACTTAACGTCCTCGGGAGGGATTGATGAAAACGCCTTGAAGCCCTCCTCCAGCGCGCCTTCGTTCATCATAGCATTCCCCAAAAGCACCTTCGCCTCGCTGTTCTCAATCTCGCCTGGGAATTGCTCCAGATAGCCGCACAGCTCGTCGATTGCCATTCCGAACTGCTCCATCTGCTGAGAGCAATACGCTTTTCGGAACACTGCCTGTCCGCGGTGCCTCCCCTGAGGATGCGTTTGGAGGTATGCATCCATCAACTTCCGGCATGCATCATATTGCTTGTCGTAAGAATAGGCCATTCCGAGCCAATATGCAGCCCCATCTGCCAACCCATGCTCCTGATGCTTGGAAAGAAACTCCCGAAACCCCTCTGCACTCTCCATATTTCTGTCGTCAAGCAATAGACAAAATGCTCGCATGAACATCGCGCGAATGGCGAATCCCGAGGCTGGATACTCCGAAACCATTTTGCCATAGGCATCAACCGCCTCATCATACTTTAATAACGACTGCAGCGCCTCAGCCTCCAAAAAACGCACCTCCGGGGCTTCTTTTGATTGAGGAAACCGCTTAACGAAGCTTCTAGCAGCTCTCGTCGCCTCTGGCCAATCGGCTAAGGCACTCCAGCAGCGCACCACATTCAACGCTGCTTGCTCGGCCATCGCGTCCGCAGGCAACTCTATGATCATCTCTTCCATTACCAGCGCGGCTTCGAGATACCTTTTCATCCTCAAATACGCCATCGCCAACCTGAATCTCAATGATGCGTCGAAACTCACTACTTTCCGGAAAGCCTCCAACTCCCGCCTCACCTCGGACACCAAGCGCGTGAAAAGCAATCGCGCGTAGGGATCCATTGAAGCATTTTCCTCCGCGGCTTTCTGACGGCTTTCCAATGCAAGGAGACGTTCCTCCTGCCGCTTTACCAATCGATCAAAGGGCCATACCCTCTGCAGACAGAGAATCGCTTTTCGGAACTCACCTTTCTCGATCCATCGATTACCGAGTTGCAGCGTGAGGGTTTGAAAGGAGATCAACTGGGCAATATCATCCAAGCGTGAGTATTCATCGAGCACCACACCCATCGCTTCGTCGTCTTCGCCCAACTCAAGCAGCGCATGCAATTGGTAAATGATCGCCCTCCCTCGCGCCTCGGGGGCCAGGTCTTTTTTCAAACCCTTGAAATAATCAGCCGCCTCGCGGTAATCACCGTTCAGCACCGAAGCAGTGCCTATCAACGAACGCGCCTCGACCACCCTCGCCACTGCAGGATTCTTGCGGACAAATAGCGGGTTCCTCTCAGACCCAGGCTCGAACATGGAGACAAAACTTCGCAACCCCTCGCGGGCACTGGCGTAATCCTTCAATTGAATGTTCGCCACCCCCTGCCAAAACGTCAGTTCCTGTACCTGTGGTGCAGGCAATGGCGGATCCAACCCCAAGGCGGAGTCAATCGCCCCAAGGGCCTCAGCAAACCTGCCGAGAAGGATCTGACACATCGCAACGGGATACATGGAATTTCGAACTGCTGTTTGTGCGGCTTCATTCGATCCAAAATCGTTGAGAAATTGCTCATAGATGCCCAGAGCTTCTTTGTAATTTTTTTCGAGAAACATCGATCGCGCCGTTGCGAACGACTCGTCTGCTGTCATTCCCCCGATGACCACGCTACCATCCCCGACTGACTCCCCTCCCCCGAAAATGCCTGCCTTTGCTTTTCTTGCACGCTCTTCCTGTTGCTGCATTGCAGACATAGATGGCGCATTGGGGGCATCCGTTGTCTTTCCATAAGCTCGCGCCAACCCCGCCTCTACGAGCAACATTCCGAGATCTTTTTTCTGTGCTGCGGGGCGTACGACAGCGAAATATCGCTTCATCTCACTCTCTCCCCTTGCATCCTCAAAACACGTTACTACTTGAAATGGTTTTTCGAGCGCTTTTGCTGTGAATTCGCTAGCCAGCTGCCCGGCCTGCAACACCTTGGCTTGATCCAAACCAAAGGCTTCCATCTGCTCTTTGACCCTCTCCTTGTAGCGCAGGCTCGTCTCAGGCGCATCTACTAGATACAGACGGAATATATATTTCTCCCCTTGATGTCTAACATTGAAGGAGTCTCCATCGTTGGACTTGTTAGAAATCAGCTCGCACCCTTCGAGCGTCCTCCAATCAGACCCTTCACCGATACGCATCCAAAGCATCGGAAAACAAGCGATGCCCACCCATAGACTGACCCTATGACCAAGCAATCGCGGAATAGATCGGGTAGAAAATTCCGCCATACTGCTGCCCAGAACCTTTGCTCCGGCGTCAATATATCGGCAATTCTCCTGTTTCATGGGCTAATGAAGGGAATGGGAAATTCCGTGCATGCCATATTCTGGTAGTGAAAGTCCAAGAACAAATACGTCGCTGTTTTGGCGTGCGGACAAAACCCCGAATCCGGCTTCTGAAGGAGAAGTGATTGCCACCCGCTCGCTCCTGACGTATTGATCCACCCCACATGGCTAAAGACGACTGTATTACAAGCGAAGGAGTAGTGGTTGAAGTACTCCCTGGGACGCTCTTCCGGGTGAAGCTACCAAATGACCATATCATCCTGGCGCACATCTCCGGTAAAATGAGGAAACACTTCATCCGCATTGTTCCTGGTGATAATGTGACAGTTGAAATTTCTCCCTATGACCTTACGAAAGGGCGAATCACTTTTCGCGATTCCGGTGGAGCCCCGCCTCGCCGCCGCCGTTAATTCTGTTCCCGTTTTGTAGGGATCGCGTCGCCGCCATCGCAACAATGATCGCAGGAATCGACCTTGGGACCACACACTCCCTTGCAGGAGTGATGGACAGCGGTTTCCCCGTTCTTGTTGCCGACCAGTATGGCAGCCGCCTCACCCCTTCAGCCGTTTATTTTTCAGACTCGTCCCCGCCCAAAGTCGGTTGGCCTGCTTTGGAAATGAAGTCCACTGATGGTGGCCGACTCGTTACCTCGGTGAAGCGCCTGATCGGTCGACGCGCTAGCGAACCCATAGACACGACTCATGCCGGCCTCGTTTCTGCGGGGCCTGGAGGATCTCTCCTTGTCGATTCCGGACATGAACTCCTCAAGCCCGAGGAGATTTCCGCACTCGTGCTCGCAAAACTCAAAACCGATCTCGAGTCATCCTGCGGGTGTCCAGTAGATCGAGCTGTAATTACTGTTCCCGCCTATTTCAATGATGCCCAGCGGGCCGCCACAAAACGCGCAGGTGAGCTCGCTGGATTCACTGTCGAGCGCATTCTCTCAGAGCCAACTGCTGCGGCTTTGGCCTACGGGCTTGAGCGCCTGGGCAGCCGCTCGAAGGTAGCCGTTTACGACCTTGGCGGCGGCACGTTCGACATCTCCGTGCTGGAACTTGATGATGGCGTCTTTGAAGTGCTTTCGACGAATGGTGACACCCGTCTCGGTGGCGACGACTTGAATGCCTCACTGGCGGCGGCATGGGGGCTCTCCATCGAGAGCGCAATGAAAATCAAGCATCTCCTGACCGATGTTAAAGAAACGGAGTTCCTAGGTCGCATTTTTTTGCGCTCGGATCTTGAAAGAATCTGCCGCCCAGTCATTGAAAAAACGCGCGCCCACTGCCTCAGATCGCTGGCCGATGCGGGCTTGGCCAACTCGGACTTGAATGCCGTGGTCCTTGTCGGTGGAGCTACCCGCATGCCGCTAGTTCGCGAGTTTGTAGCCGGAATTTTTGGACGCGAACCAGATACCTCACAACACCCGGATGAGGCGATCGCCCTTGGTGCAACCATCCAAGCTGGCATCCTCGCGGGAGCGATCAACAATATCACCCTCCTTGATGTCACCCCCCTCTCTCTTGGCATCGAAACCTTTGGTGGATTGATGAATGTTCTTATCCCGAGAAACACGACAATCCCTTGCAAAGCGGGAGAAATGTTCACCAATGCCGCAACAAACCAAACGGGCATGCGAATCTCGATTCTCCAAGGGGAACGAGAAATGGCTAGTGACAACTGGAAACTAGGCGAGATGGAAGTGAATTTCGGGCCTGCTCCAAAAGGTCAATCTCGCGTTGGCATCCAATTCGAACTTGATGCCGATGGAATTCTTCGAGTCCTTGCACGTGATACCTCTACCGGCAGAGATTCCGTGCTGGAAATTCAAAGCGCTATTGAGGTGGCTGATGAGGCGGTTGAAAAAATGCTCGGCGATTCGCTCGATCACGCTTTCGAGGACATGGATGAGCGAGTTTTTATTGAGGCCAAACTAAAAGCAGAAGAGATGCTGCCCGCTGTTAAAAATGCCCTCTCTCAACTTGGTGAAGGCGTCGATCCTATCACACGTGATGCTGTTGCTGCGCTGGTCTGCCAAATTCATGAAAAAATTGCAGTGAAGTCGACCTGTGAACTTAAGGCGCATCTTGAGGAATTGGACCAATTGACGGAACCGCTAGCTGCGGCATTGGTGGAAAGCCTGTTAGCTTCCTGATCAAACCATTGAGGCGATCGTGGCGAGGTGGGGCGCCTTCCGATCGGGCGAAATCAAGGCGACCTCAAATCCATTTCGAGCAAGCTGAGCAAGTTCCCGCCGCGAAAATCCAAAGCCATCAGCCAGAAACCGGTAGTCGTCACCAAGCGAATTGCCGAAGCTTATTGGATCATCAGTGCTCACAGTGCAGATGATGCCAGCGGCTAGCAGGGCACGGATAGGGTCAGCAGTTGTTTTCGAGAGCACCCCGAGCTTCAAGTTGCTGATCGGGCAAATATCGAGGTCCACCCCATGATCGCGCAAGAATGACACTACTTCTGGATCCTCGATTGATCTGACTCCATGCTCAATGCGGGAAACCCCGAGATCCTCAACACAACGTTTCACAAATGCAGGACCTAGAAACTCGCCAGCATGCGCTTTTGTGAATTTTCCGGCGTCCCGGGCACGCTTCCAATATGAAGCGGACCAATCGCCCAAAGGCGCATCCTCAGGACCATGCAGATCGATCCCATCGAGGTTCTCCCAACACAACGCCCGCTCAAGGACTGGTGCCATATTCGGGGTCCACCCATCATGATGGATACCCAAAAATATACGGACCTCCAGACCTTCGGGCACCGCCGCACGGATGGCATCGCATACCTCTTGGCCATCAAGCTTCATGAAGTCGATGCAGCCAGAAGCAAAACTTGTTTCCAAATACTTCACATTCGCCGCCACATGGCCAGCGAACACCGCTTTGGCACATTCATGGTACCTTTCGGGGCTCTTGAAATAATCTTCCGCATATCCCAGCAACTCGCCCTCAAAATGTGCAAAATCGCGGAAACGAAATCCTGGCTGCCATGAATCGGGGGGGTGAGCATATTTTCCGGGATTCGCCTCACACAGCAACCTCCACGGCAAAGCGCCCTCCAAGTGCAAGTGAGTTTCGGTCTTGGGAAGCCGCTGTACAAACTCATCGATCGATTCTTCCCTGGATTTCATGAGAATTATTCAAGCATCTTCATGAACTCGCGAACACCCTCCTGAGGCGTTGCCAACTCCCCTGCCTGCTTGGCATTTCGGCAGGCAATCTGGTGCGCTTCAGGATGCGCGATCCATTCCAATATGGCTTCAGCGAGCCCAGAACCATCACCAGAAGGCAGCACACGGCCCACATTAGTTTCAAGGATCACCCTCGCCACTTCGGAGTCCTCCGGGCCAACAAAAAGGCAGGGCCGCCCAGCTGCCAGAACGCCGTAGAATTTGCTCGGCACAACCAATCCGCACAGATTGGAGCGCATGGTGACAATATGTGCATCCGCCGCAGAAAGGCTCTCCGCGAGGACCTCGCGGGGTTGTGGGGGAAGGAATCGCATATTTTTCAACCCAAGGCGCCACGCCTCTGCTTCAACCGCCGCACGCCTTGGCCCTTCACCGATCATTAAAAAGACCACGTTCCTCCCCTGAAGTTTTTTTGCCGCTTCAAGGACAGCATCAAATTCATGCGCGAGCCCCATGTTACCCGAATAGGCGACAACAAACGCACCCTCCGCCCCCAAGTTGGCTCGAAACGTGTTATCTCGATGAGGCACAGGAACGACAAGTGGAGACCAATTCGAAATCTCATGGATCTTTCCATAAACAACCCCCCTGGCTCGCAAACGCACTGTCATGCATCGGCCAATCGAAACAACTGCATCGGCATGCCGGAGAGCAATCGACGAAATATCACGAAGCAGACGCCCAACAACGCTTCCACGGGGGATAACGCCCAGTTCCACGGCTACTTCCGGATACAAATCCTGGGCCCAGTGAGCCACCTTGTTGCTCTTGAAAAATGAGATCATTGGCCCCAGAACCGCCAACATCGGAGGGTCTGTCATGGTAACAACCCAATCCGTCTTCTTCAGAAATAAGGCGCGAACAAGCAGGGATGGGATCATGAACACATAGGCTAAAGCACGATGCATCGTGCTCCTTTTCGAGAACATCCCCCCAATCCGCACCACTCTCACACCATCCACCCGTTCATCACTCGCATTGCCTTCCCCCATGCACAGGACAGTCACATCGATACCATGCGCGGCCAACCCTTTGGCCAAGTCGCACAGCATTTCACCTGTTGCTCCGGAGGATGGAGGATATACCCGGTTGAGGATCAATATTGATTTCATTACTCAGCCATCCTTTCCAGCGCGAACTTGATCGACCCAAGGGTGAATGCCATGCACGAGCCAATAATAGGAAAGTTTGATAAATTCCTTCGCGGCCCAAGCATCCTCCTGGAAACGCCCGCTGGGAGTATCCCACCATCCAATGCGCGAGGGAGCAACCCCGAACACAATGTCGGGAACCAGTTGCTGGAATGTAGCAAGGGCCCGTCTGGCATGGAATGAAGAGGTGACCAGAAGTACACGCTGAATGCCAGCCTCCTTGAGAAGTGGACGAACAAATAGCGCATTCTCCTGCGTAGAGGTTGAGGAGGGTTCGATGAGGATTGCTCCAGCAGGAACACCTTCCTGCAGGAGACTTTTTTTGTTTGTTCTGTAATCACCGGTGCCAACAACTATCACCAAAGATGCCACCCCTTGATGATACAGTCTGGCCGCCTCAAGAGGACGCCCTTGCGACTCGCCCCCCAGCAACAAAATTGCATCGGCTGACTTCATTGGCACCCGAACGACAAGCGCCTTGCGCCAAATTGCGGAAAATAAATCTGGAGCTGCAAAAATTGTAATTGCAACACACAGGACAGCCAAAGCCACTACCGCAAATGCCACTCGAAAAACACGACACATGACATACTTACGATGAAACGTCACCGGCTTACTGCAAGTCGAATCCTGACATCAGGCGGGATTTCCCTCTTCGCTCTGCACGGAGCGAAGAGCAACGTCTCCAATCTCAAGCTCAAGGGCTTGCGCCGCTGAGCGGAGGAACCCCTCAGTGGCATCGGTCAACGCAACATTCAATCCTCCCAATCGGCGAGGGGACGCGGCGATCCCGGCATCCGCCAGAAGCCGCTTCACCGCCAAAGCGCAATTCTCCGCAGAGTCGACAAGCGTCACATGAGGTCCCGCCACCTCGGCGATCGTATTGCGTAGAAGCGGATAGTGGGTGCATCCGAGCACCAATGTATCAATCCCGGCTTTGAGCATTGGCCCAAGGTAGCGAGAGAGCATTATTTTCGTCACATCATCATCGAACATCCCCTCCTCAATCAGAGGAACCAACAGTGGGCATGCTGCGCTTAGAACCTGAATGCCTGGGTTGATCGAGTTGATAGCGTGCTCATAAGCACCGCTCGAAATGGTGGCGCGCGTGCCAACGACCCCAACTTTTCCGATCAGGGTGGATTTAGCGGCTGCTTGAGCGCCAGGAGTCACGACCCCCTGCACTGGAACTTTGAAGATCTCTTTCATTCGGGGAACAGCAAGAGCAGAGGCCGTATTACAGGCGACAACGATCACTTTTGCCCTCTCGGCGAGCAGCAACCCCCCGATCTCTATGCTGTAGCGTTCGACCGTACGGCGGCTTTTCCCACCATAGGGAACGCGCGCTGTATCACCGAGGTAGAAAATATTTTCGGACGGGAGCAGTCTCTGGAGAGCCGCAACCACTGTCAGGCCGCCAATTCCAGAATCAAAAACCCCGATTGGTTCATTGGATCGTTCAGTTGCCATCTGTTTCGATTTCCTTTTTGAATGATTCCGCAGTGCGTTGCACGGCTTCATTCAGCGTTGCACTCATCCTCGTCGGGAAAAAGTTTCTTCTAATATCTGGAACACTCGTTGGATCGGTTGCCTTGGCTACAGCAGATGGCATAGGAGAGGTGCCAACTTTTCCCGAAACTGCACTGCTGTATCGGTTCACTCCCTCCAATATCGCTTTTGCAAAGGCATCCCGAAAACTCGAACTGGCGATCAAATTGCCGTCAACCGGATGGTTCATGAATCCGCCTTCCAGCAAGACACCAGGAACCTTGATATCCCTAATTACAACAAATCGAGCCCGCTTGATCCCCCTGTCGTAGAGACGCATTTTGCGAAGCATCGATGAATGAAGTGCGGTTGCGAGAGCGATATTTTCAGGGTCGCGGGCATGGCCCGGATGTTGCCGCAGATCGCTGTAGCTGAAATTCTGCTCGTCCATCGAGGGAACACCTCTGGGTGCGAGCGCGAAGGTTTCGATTCCTGAGGCCGTGCCTTTCGTACTTTTGTTGAAGTGCACG
>CALAPX010000047.1 GCA_937888355.1 uncultured Spartobacteria bacterium | reverse complement strand
GGGCTCGCTGGTTTGATTGCGACAAATACGACACTCGATCATTCCTCTATTAAAAAAGAGCAGGATACCGCAGGAGGCCTTAGTGGGGCCCCACTCCGCAACCGCTCCACTGAAGTAATTAGAACCCTCCGCGAGTCGACCTCCCTCCCGATCATTGCTTCCGGAGGGATCATGGATTATGCAACCGCACGCGAAAAACTCACGGCGGGAGCTAATCTCATCCAACTCTACACAGGCTTTGTCTACAATGGTCCGGCACTTATCCGTGACATCGTCGCAAACCTGCCGCGTTGACGCATCCTCTCCGCTCCGCTTTGATTCGACCACTTATGTCGAAGGAAGCCTCTACCACACGAATGGAAAAAATCGTCAGCCTCTGCAAGCGGCGAGGCTTTATTTTTCAATCTTCCGAAATCTACGGCGGTATTAATGGATTCTGGGACTACGGCCCGCTTGGCGTGGAACTTAAAAAAAACCTCAAGGACTTCTGGTGGCGACGCAATGTCCGCGAACGCGACGACATGGAAGGCATGGATGGATCGATCATCATGAACCGCGCTGTCTGGAAGGCCTCGGGACATGAGGAGACCTTCAGCGATCCGATGGTCGACTGCAAAGCGTGCAACAGTCGCCAACGCGCCGATCAACTTCCCGAGAAGAATGGTGAAAAATACTGCCCGAACTGCGGCAGCAGAAGCCTTACAGAACCACGGGATTTCAACCTCATGTTCAAATCCCATGCGGGCCCGCTCGAAAGCGATGACAACCTCGTCTACCTCCGTCCCGAGACCGCTCAGGCGATATTCGTGAACTTCCGCAACGTCCTCGACACCTCGCGCCAGAAGCTCCCATTCGGCATCGCGCAAATCGGCAAAGCCTTTCGCAACGAGATCAACCCGCGGAACTACATCTTCCGCTCGCGCGAGTTCGAGCAGATGGAAATCGAGTATTTCTGCCGCCCAGAGGACGGCATGGCCCTCACTGACTACTGGCTTGAGGAACGCCTCAAGTTCTACGAGGACATCGGCATCCCACGCTCGAAAATCCACGTGGTTGATATCCCGGACGGGGACCGTGCGTTCTATTCGAAAAAAACCTACGATCTCGAATACGAATTTCCCTTCGGCGTCAGCGAGCTTGAAGGCATCGCGTACCGCACCAACTACGACCTGTCGAAACACATCGAGCACTCCGGCAAGCCCCTCGATTACTACGACGAGGCGACCAAGGAGCGCTTCGTGCCCCACGTTGTGGAACCCAGCGCTGGAGTGGACCGCACCACCCTCGCCCTCATCTGCGAGGCTTTCGACGAGGAGACCGTCACCGATGACAAGGGAAACTCCGAGACCCGCAACGTCCTCCGCTTCCACCCGCGCATGGCCCCAGTCAAATGTGGAGTCTTCCCCCTTCTCAAAAACAAGCCACCGCTTGTCGAGAAGGCCAAGGAGATCGCCGCCTCGCTCCGCCCGCTCATGAACGTCTTCTACGACGAGGCCGGCGCAATCGGACGCCGCTACCGCCGCCAAGACGAAGCGGGCACACCGTTCTGCGTCACCATCGACTTCGACACCATCGGCGAAAACGGCCCGGAAAAACAGGACACCGTGACCCTCCGCCACCGCGATTCGATGCGACAGGAACGCATTGCGATCACCGACTTGAAAAACTATCTCCTAGAAAAGATTTCCTGAAATTCGTCCTCTCCCGCATCCAAGCCTTGCCGCGAGTTCTTTTTTGTGGAATCAATCATTTATCCCACTGCCGACATAGCTCAGTGGTAGAGCAGCGGTTTTGTAAACCGCTGGTCGTCGGTTCGAATCCGACTGTCGGCTCCCCCTCCCTTCACTTCCTGCGTGATCACACGATCTGGGTCTGATTAACTTAATGAATCATGGCCAGCACTTATGGAACCTTGTTTCGCATCTCGACCTGGGGCGAGTCCCACGGCGGTGGTGTGGGCGTTGTGATCGACGGATGTCCTCCACGCCTGCCTCTCTCCGAGGCAGACCTTCAACCAGACCTTGACCGCCGACGTCCTGGGCAGAGTGACATCGTCACTCCTCGCAAGGAGGAGGACACTTGCAAAATTCTCTCAGGAGTCTTCCAAGGAGTGACGCTGGGCACGCCGATTTCGGTCTTTGTGCCAAATACCGATGCGCGTCCTGAGGCTTATAGCGAAATGGAAACACACTTTCGCCCCTCACATGCGGATTTCACCTATCAATCCAAATACGGCACCCGCAACTGGGAGGGGGGGGGACGCTCGTCGGCCCGCGAAACCATTGGCCGCGTGGCGGCAGGTGCCGTGGCTAAGAAAATCCTTTCCCAACTCTTCCCCGGCATCGAAATCCTCGCCTGGGTATCCCGCGTGCACGACATTGTATCGCACGTCGATCCGGCCACCGTTCAACTGAACGCGATCGAGTCGAATGCCGTGCGTTGCCCGGATCCTGCCGCTGCAGAGGCGATGGTCACCCGCATTAAAGCCATGCGCTCGGAGGGAAACAGCGTCGGGGGCATCATCGAGACTGTCGTCCGATGCATGCCTGTAGGACTTGGCGAACCCGTCTTCGATCGTCTCGAAGCTGATCTGGCAAAAGCGATGTTAAGCCTTCCGGCAACCAAAGGATTCGAGGTGGGCTCTGGATTTGCTGGCACGCAACTCACCGGCGCCGAGCACAACGACCCGTTTGAAATTCGCGACGGCAAGGTTCACACAAAAACCAACCACTCCGGTGGCGTCCAAGGCGGAATCAGCAATGGCGAACCCCTCGTCTTCCGCACCGCCTTCAAGCCCACTGCAACCATCGCAAAACAGCAGGACACCGTAACCTCGGAGGGCAAGGAATCCACCCTCTCCGCACGCGGTCGCCATGATCCCTGCGTGCTCCCGAGGGCAGTCGTTATGGTTGAGGCTATGACAGCCCTTGTTCTTTTGGACCACGCCCTCCGCCAACGTGCACAAGATTGCCTTCCTCGCTGAGTACAGATGGCAGAGCAACCCTCCGCACTCTGGCAAAATGGCGTTCTCTGTATCGCCGCAATCTTCCTGCTTTGGGAGATCTGTGGTGGATGGCGCCGCGGCTTGATCCGAAGTGCCCTGCATTTCGGTGCGTTTGTCGGTTCAGGCATTGTTGGTGTCTTTGCGGGAAAAACAATCGCTGCAGGCGTAGGGGTGATTATGCCGGGCCTCGCCCTGATCGCAGGATTCCTCGCCGGCACCACAACCGCCCTTGCAACTCTTGGAATCTGCTTGTTTTTCAGCGCAATTCTATTCAAGCGCACCTCACAGCAACCTCCCGGCTTCATGCGCTGGTTTTTTGGAATTGGTGGAGCTTTTTTTGGAACTCTCACCGGGCTATTCATCCTGTGGAGCACTATCACCTTGGTGCGTGCCGCCGGCACTCTAGCCCAGGCGAATCCCCGATCCCCTTTAGCCACGCCACTGACAAAAATAAAAACTGCACTGGAAACAGGCCCCATGAGCGACATTGTCGAGTCCATCGATATCCTGCCCACTGAAACTTACGGGAATATCGATCGGCTTAGTTCCCTATCAAAGAATCCCGATGCCATGATGCGATTCCTTGACTACCCGGGCGTCCAAGAGATCGTCACGTACCCGCGCGTGAGCATTCTATTAAAGGATAGAGACCTCCTTCAAGCAGCGGAACGCAAAGACTACATCACACTCCTGCAAAACCAACCCCTTCGAGAAGCTGTTGGCGACCCAGAACTCCAGCGTCTTATCATGAAACTCGATCTCCAAAAAGCACTCGATTACGCCTTGCCCCAAGAGCAGAATCGCAACACTCAGAATAAGAAGAAAAAATGACCGAATACATCGCCACCATCGGCCTCGAAGTACACGTACAACTCAAGACCCGCAGCAAAATGTTCTGCTCATGCGCGGTGGAATATGGTGCAGAACCCAATACCAACGTCTGCCCGGTTTGCCTCGGCATGCCTGGCGCTCTTCCAGTGATGAATGAAGAGGCGCTTAAGCTCACTGCCCTTGCCGGGCTCATGCTCGACTGCGAGATCGGGGAGGTCTGCAAGTTCGATCGTAAAAATTACTTCTACCCTGACATGCCGAAGAATTACCAGATCAGCCAATACGATCAGCCCTTCTGCATAGGTGGTACAGTCCCTCTCCACGACCTTGCCTATCCCAAAGACGCCCAAAAATCCATCGCCACCAAGGAGAAGAAATCCCGCCTTGTCCGAATCCACCTCGAAGAGGACGTTGCCAAAAGCTTCCACATGGAGACAGCCACCGGGATCGACTTCAACCGTGCTGGGACCCCACTGCTTGAGATCGTTGGCGAACCAGACATCGCCTCGCCTGAAGAGGCCTTCGCCTACCTCACAGTTCTCCAGCAAGTCATGGTTTATGGAGGGATCAGCGATGCGGACATGGAAAAAGGCCAGCTTCGCTGCGACGTAAACGTATCGGTTCGACCCGTAGGCACCGAAAAATTCGGCACTAAAATCGAGGTGAAGAATTTGAATTCCATCTCCGGTGTTCGTCGGGCTCTGGCCTATGAGATTCCACGCCAGATTGAGGTGCTCAGCGGTGGAGGCACGCTTCAGCAGGAGACTCGCCGTTGGGACGATACTCGTGGAGAAACAACCCTCATGCGCATCAAGGAAAGCGCGCATGACTATCGTTATTTCCCAGACCCCGATCTTCTTCCCGTCAAAACCGCGCCGATCGTTGAGGCCACTCGCTCTAGAAAGCCGGAATTGCCTTGGGAAAAACGCGCGCGCTTTGTCGCTGATTTTGGCGTGAGC
>CALAPX010000046.1 GCA_937888355.1 uncultured Spartobacteria bacterium | reverse complement strand
CGCTTACCTCTACTCGAATTCTCAACTTGTTGCGGCTACACGTATTGCCAGCGGTAAGAGGTACTATCGCTCGCCGACTGGAGATTTTCGGATTGGTCAGAAAAACCGCGATCATTCATCGAATCTGTATGGCAAGTTGATTCATGAAGAATCCGGAGAAGCTCAACCTGGAGAGATTGACACGCGCGATATTGAAATCCCCGAAGGAATGGTGTTTCAAGGAGCTCCGATGCGCCACTTCATGAGGTTCCATACTCTTGAAGGCAAGGCCACGGCTATCGGATTTCACCAGGGATATGTCCCTGGACGACCGGCATCCCATGGGTGCATCCGCATGCCTGCGCATTCGGCCAGTGAATTGTTCAAAATCATACCGAAAGGGACGCCTGTATTTGTCTACGGGATTGATTATGGGAAACCTGCAAGGCCGCTTCCTGAAATCCAGTTGGCAACCAAGTCCAAGCCTGTAAAAAAGAAATCCGACAACCCCAGTAGATTTCCCAAAAAAGATTAATTGTAGAGCCTCTTCGCTGGGCCTCAACCTTTCAAATGCCTTGCCTCTCCCACGTATTTTTTTAGCGAGGACTACTTTTGATCAGGTTTCTCAAAGAGTGACTTCAATGGAGCGTATCCCTCCTTCTCGAGTTCCTCGACTGGGATAAAGCGAAGGGCAGCAGAGTTGATGCAGTAGCGCATGCCATTGGGGGCAGGACCATCTGGAAATACATGGCCAAGGTGCGAGTCACTGGGGGCCGAGCGGACTTCAACGCGTTTCATACCATGAGAGGAGTCCTCCTTTTCCTTAACGAGGGAATCATCGATCGGGCGGGTGAAGCTCGGCCATCCTGTTCCCGAATCAAATTTGTCACGGGAGCTAAAAAGGGGCTTGCCGGAAATGATGCAGACGTAAATGCCTTCGCGTTTATTGTTCCAATACGCGTTGTTGAAGGGGGGCTCCGTGCCGCATTGCATAGTGACGTGTTCTTGGAGTGGGGTGAGAGCGGGCTTGGATTCTGAGGCGTATGAAGACATGGAGGACATGGAAATGGTGGCTGCGATGAGGAGAAGGTGAGGGGGGTGCATGGCTAAGAAAGAGCGCGGGGTGGCCCAAGGATTTCGCGCAGGACGATCGCTTCGCGCAATGCTTTATTCGAGTGGAGGCGTTGCCTCCATGGCGTGGTGGATCGCCCGGTGGGGAGGGCTAGCGGACGTTTCTTGCGAAGTGAAGGGCGGGTAGGTGCCGGAAGGGCAGGAGGTTCGTTAAGGGCTGTGGGCACCGGCTTCCCCTCGGAGACAGGTTCTGCTTCGACAGGCTCTTGAGGAAATTCCGTGGGAATACCCATCATCTCAAGGAGGTGGCGCATTTGGTCGGAGGGTTGAACAACCTCCTCGGTGCGTGGCATAGAGGTGGGGGTGACTTCTACAGGGAATGCCGTCTGTTGAGGTTGCTGCTCCCGCTCTGCCTCAAGACGCTTCTGCTCCCGGAGCTTGTTGGACTTTTCAACAAGCCAGTTGATCAGGCTGATGCCTGCAATGATGAGCAGGAGGACGAGTTGCTCCATGGCCGGTTAGGGCTGTGCGTTGGAAGGGGGTTCGGCGATCGAGTCGCGCATGGCTGTGTCGGACTGGATATTTTTCATTCGCATGTAGTCCATGACGCCAAGATTTCCGCTACGGAAGGCCTCTGCCATTGCTAGTGGCACTTGAGCCTCCGCCTCAACGACCTTGGCTTGCATTTCCTGGGTGCGAGCTTTCATCTCCTGCTCTGTGGCGACGGCTGCTGCGCGGCGCATTTCAGCTTTTGCCTGGGCGACAACCTTGTCTGCTTCAGCCTGCTCGGCTTGAAGCTTTGCGCCGATATTGTCGGCAATATCAATATCCGCGATATCAACCGAAAGGATTTCAAATGCCGTACCGGTATCGAGGCCTTTTTCGAGAACTGTTCTGGAGATGCGGTCCGGGTTTTCAAGTACATCCTTGTATGATGCCGAGGATCCAATGGAGGTGATGATGCCCTCACCGACACGGGCCACGATGGTTTCCTCCGTGGCGCCGCCGACGAATCTGTTGAGGTTCGAGCGCACAGTGACCCGAGCGCGGGCACGGACGGCAATTCCATCCCTCGCTACTGCATCGATAGTGGTTTTTCCAGTCGATGGATTCGGGCAATCGATCACTTTAGGATTGATGCTTGTACGAACGGCTTCGAGAACGGTTTTGCTGGTGCCTTTGATGGCGAGGTCGATGGCGCATGCGCGATTGAAGTCCAGTGGGATTCCGGCCTTATCAGCAGCAATGAGTGCGAGGACGACGTGGGAGACATTTCCTCCTGCCAAGTAATGGGCTTCAAGGGGATCGGTATCCACGTCAAGGCCAGCCTTCACGGCGGTGATCCTGCTATCGACAATAAGTCCCATGGGAACTCGGCGGAGTCTCATGCCGATGAGTTTTACAAAGGAAACAGGCGCATCGGCGAGTTTGGCTCGCAGCCAAGTCCCGAAAAAATTGATAAGTACAACCACCAATATGAACCCTACGAGAAGAGTCAGGCCGAAAACGATGTAGAGAAAAAGTTGAGGAATCATGATTTGAAATAAGACGCTTGAACGATGTCACAGAAAACAGATGGTTCCATCTAAAATTGCAAATTGAGGTTTTTTTATTTGTGCAACTAATAATGGCAGACATAGTTAGTTTCATATTAGGGTGAATAACCCATATATGTATTAATATATTTTAATTGCATACAGTTTTTTTATTCATATTGTACTCAATTATGCCTAGACGACCTACTGGAAGACCCCTTCGCGGGAAACTTAATCTCACCATTCATCCCGAAATCCGTGTTTTTGCGGATGAGCTTGCGAACAAGCGCCGCCGCTCAGTCTCTCAGCTTTTTGAGGATCTTATTGAGGCAGAATGGAATCGTCTACAAAGTCCGGCAAAAGCCCAACTGCAATATCAACCGACTCCTCCACAGAGTTATCAGCCTGCTCCGAGCTACGCTCAACCTGTTCAACCGACATGGAGCCAGCAGCCGCAAGGCTACACTGGCAACCCACAGCAGTAACGCTTTCCCCTCCAAAAAAGTAAACCGGGGCTTTTGAAGCCCCGGTTTTTCTTTTGGTGAAGTGGACCAGTCCCGTAGGGAAAGATGAGTTATTGACTAGGTCAGGCAGCGTCTTTTTCGCGCTTGTCTGCTTTGCGTCGGAGCAGGGGAGTTTTTTTGCCTTCGACCACGGCTCGGTTGATTGAAACATCCGAGATATCGTCACGGCTAGGGCATTCAAACATGACATCAAGCATGATGCGCTCAATGAGAGAGCGAAGGGCGCGGGCGCCGGTCCCTTTGCGGATAGCTTCGACAGAAAGAGCACGGAGTGCGTCTTTGGTGAAATTCAGGCCGATACCATCCATGGCAAGGAGCTTGGTGTATTGCTTGACCATGGCATTTTTCGGCTGGGTCAGGACTGAGACCATTTGATCTTCGGTGAGTTCGTCGAGCGTGGCGACAACGGGGAGGCGTCCGATAAACTCCGGGATGAGGCCGAAGGAGATGAGATCCTCGGGTTCGACTTTCTTGAGAATTTGGCGGGTGTCGATTTCGCCCTTGAGAGCTTCTACTGGGGCGTGAAACCCGAGGGTGCGGCTACCAAGGCGGCGTTGGATTATTTTTTCAAGCCCAACAAATGCACCCCCGCAAATAAACAGAATCTTTTCGGTGTTGATCTGAATATATTCCTGTTGAGGGTGCTTACGCCCACCTTGGGGAGGGACATTGCAGATCGCGGATTCGAGGATTTTAAGGAGAGCCTGTTGGACGCCCTCTCCGGAAACATCGCGGGTGATGCTGACATTTTCTGTCTTTCGCCCGATTTTGTCGATTTCGTCGATGTAGATGATGCCCATCTCCGCGCGTTTGACATCGCCATCCGCGTTTTGGAGGAGACGAAGGATAATGTTTTCGACGTCCTCGCCCACGTATCCTGCCTCAGTAATTGAGGTGGCATCCGCGATAGCGAAGGGGACATCAAGGACGTTGGCAAGGGTGCGGGCAAGGAGTGTCTTGCCCGAGCCAGTGGGGCCAAGGAGGAGAATATTGCTTTTCTCAATTTCGACCTCATCGAGCTCATCCAGGCCCAGAGAATCGGGGACGGGCTGGGTGAGGCGTTTGTAATGGTTGTGGACAGCAACCGCGAGGACACGCTTTGCGATATCCTGACCAATGACGTGTTGGTCGAGCAGATCCTTGATCTCGGCAGGCTTGGGAACCCTAAAGGTGTGTTTAGTTTTCCGGGTATCCTCCTTGAATTCCTTTTCGAGAATTCCTTTACAGATCGTAATGCAGCTATCGCAAATATAGACTCCGGGGCCCGCGATGAGTTTGCGTACTTCGGATTGGCTCTTTCCGCAGAACGAGCACATCGTGAGGTTGTTTGGACGGGCCATGGAGCAATAAAGGGGGCTGAGGTGCTATTCCTTGGTTTTGGTTTTTTCCTCGATGTCTTTGATGTCTTTGCGGGACTGGACAACCTCATCGACAAGGCCGTAGGCCTTAGCCTCATTGGCGGTCATGTAGTAATCGCGGTCGGCATCCTTGTGGACGGTCTCCACGGGCTGTCCAGTGTGCAGTGAGATGATTCCATTCAGGCGCTTTTTGAGTTTGAACATGAATTCAACCTGACGCTCGACATCGCTGGCCTGGCCTTGGGCTCCGCCTGAGACTTGGTGGATCATGATATCGGAGTTCGGAAGCGCGTAGCGTTTCCCCTTGGTGCCAGCGCAGAGCAGGACGGCGCCCATGCTTGCGGCAAGGCCCATGCAGTAGGTGTTCACATCGCAGGTGACGAACTGCATGGTATCGTAAATCGCCAAGCCGGCGGTGACAGAGCCACCCGGGGAGTTGATGTAGATATTGATGTCCTTTTTCGCATCCTCCATTTGCAGGAAAAGCAGCTGGGCGATCACAAGATTGGCGACGGTATCGTCAATCGGAGTGCCGATGAAGATGATGCGGTCCTTGAGGAGGCGCGAGTAGATGTCGTAGCTGCGTTCGCCGCGGCCGGTTTGTTCGACGACTATTGGGACAAGCATGGTGTTGTGTGGTGTTGAAGTTAAAAAATCAGGGGTTTGCAGGCTCCGCTGGAATGGCGGGCTCGGTGACGGTAGCACTGGAAGCAACCAGATCAAGGGCCTTGGAGATACGGATATCTTCCCGGATGCGGTTGATGCCGCCGGTGCGGGAGAGCTCCTTGACGATCTTTTTGGGTGATTCTCCGCGCTGTTCGGCGACACTATAAAGTGCTTGGTAAATATCCCCATCGGTCTCTTTGAGGCCCTCTTTTTCAGCGATTTTGAGGAGGAGGAAATTCGCACGCACCCGGTCGCGCGCACCCATCTCGGCACTCGAAAAAATCTCATCGGTCTGTGATTTGAGGTCATCGTCTGTGACGCCGCGCATTTGTGACTGCTGAACGATATCGCGAATGATCTGCTGGGTTTCGTCATTCACAAGTTCTTCGGGAAGGTCGCAGGTAAAGTTCTCGAGAAGTTTTTTAATGACGGCATTTCGTTTAGCGGAGTCAAACTGGTATTTGGTGGACTCCTCAAGGCGCTCGCGGATTTTTAGTCGGAGGGATTCAAGGGTAGTGCCAGCTTCGATTTTTTCCGCAAGAGCATCGTCCAGGGGAGGCAAGGTGCGGGTATTGATCGAGGTGAGGGTGGCTTTGTATTCGACTTTTTTCCCGTGGAGTTCGGGAACGGGAAAAGTATCAGGCACCTCCAGGGTGAAAGTGCGCTCGTCTCCGGGGTTCATTCCTTCAATCGCTTGGGCGAAGCCGGGAATAAGCACGCCATCTTTCACGAGGACCCAGGCATTTTTACGGCCTTGGAGTTGGGCGGGAGCTTTTGGGGCAGTCTCGGAGAGAGGTTGTCCATCTACCGTGGCTTCATAATCCAAGACGGCATAATCCTCCATGGCAAGCGCGCGACCTTCCACGGGATCAAACTGGGCATGGGGTTCACGGAAATACTCGAGCATCTCATCGACCTGCACATCGCCCACCGCCTTTTGAGCGACTTCGACGGCGATGGTTTTGTAATCAGGAATCTCGAATTCCGGGGTGCGGACGATCACAGCGTGGATGCTCAACGATTGGTCATCGGCGAGGGTTGCTGTCGGGGTGTCCTTGATTGCGACAAGGTCGAGTTTATGGAGCTCAGCCGCTTCGCGAATAGCAGAGCGGGTGAGGTTGTCCTTTACCTCGTCTTCGATGTCTTTTGCATATCGGGATAGGATAAGGGATTTCGGGGCCTTGCCGGGGCGGTAGCCGGGGAGGCGGGCTTGTTTTTGAAACTGTTTCGAGACGGAGTCCCGTTCCTTGTCGACGCGGTCGGCAGGAAGATCGATTTTCAAATCAACGACACAATTCGGTTTGTAGTCCAGAGCGACATTCATAATGAGCCGGACAGAAAAGCAGATTCGTCACGTGGCGGCAACCGGACACTCGAAAAAATCGTTCTTTCCCCAGAGAAATTCTCTTCTTGTGTCAAAAACCTTGAAGCTTGGCGGCGGTGTCGGCATTTTCCCCAGCTCGTCCTTGAAAGCTTCCACCGATCCCAAGCACAAACCAACTCACGAGTGCGGCGTCTTCGCGGTGTTCAATCATCCAGATGCAGCGATGCTCACTTACTATGGTCTCTTTGCCCTGCAACACCGCGGGCAGGAAAGCGCGGGCATCACGTCCTATGCGCCAGGAGCCCCAAATTTCAAAACCCACAAGGGGATGGGGCTTGTGTCCCAAGTGTTCGACCCCCCTGATCTTGATCGCCTCAAGGATGGCACTCGCGCAATCGGGCATGTGCGCTACTCGACGACGGGATCGAGCAATCTTAAAAACGCACAACCATTCACTGTCGACACATCGCGCGGTCGGTTGGCGATCGCGCACAATGGTAATCTGGTGAACGCCGCCGCATTGCGGGCAGAGCTTGAGGAAAGAGGGTCTATTTTTCAAACGACTGTCGATAGCGAGATCGTGTTGCACTTGCTTGCCCAACCCTCTTCTGCGGGCGGAGGCTTGCCTTCCTTGCGCCGACTTGAAGGAGCTTTCTCGATTGTGTTGATGGGTGAGAACGAAGTGATCGGGTTCCGTGATCCGCATGGCTTCCGACCGCTCTGTCTTGGAAAACTTGATGGGGCGTATGTCTTGGCCTCGGAGAGTTGCGCGTTCGATTTGATCCACGCCGAGTTTATTCGTGAATTGGAACCCGGGGAGGTTGTGATCATCGATGAGCATGGGATTCGTAGTGAGTGGCCATTTCCAAAATCACGGAGTGCCTTTTGCATTTTTGAATACGTCTATTTCGCCCGCCCGGACAGTAATCTCAGCGGGTCGAATGTCAGCATGGCCCGTGTCAAAATGGGGCGCGAGTTGGCGCGAATGCATCCGGTGGAGGCGGACATCGTTGTCCCTGTGCCTGATTCGGGGATCTTTGCAGCGCTCGGATATTCTGAAGAATCGGGAATTCCGTATTACCCAGCGTTTGTCCGGAACCACTACATCGGCCGCACATTTATCCAGCCAACACAAATGATCCGCGACTTCAATGTGCGCGTGAAGTTGAACCTCATCCGCTCGGCGGTTGAGGGTAAGCGGGTGGTTGTTGTCGATGACTCGATTGTGCGCGGTACGACGGCCCGATCGCGTGTCGTGAATCTCCGCGAGAACGGTGCGAAGGAAGTGCACATGCGGATCAGTTGTCCACCCCACAAACATGCTTGCCACTATGGCATTGATTTTCCAGATCCCGAGAAGTTGCTCGCGAACCAATGCTCATTGGATCAAATCCGTGAATATCTCGGTGCTGATTCGATCGGCTACCTCGACCTTGAAGGCATGGTTCGCGCCACTGGACGCGAGAAAAACGAATTTTGTTTAGGGTGTTTCAATGGCGAGTATCCCGTCCCATTTGACGCCCAATTTGATAAACTTGTCATGGAACAACGCCGCAGCCAGGCACGACTTTTAGAACCTCCGACCGAACGACTCCTTTGAAAAAGACACCCAAAAGACAACCGGGTGGCACTTCCGCCACAAAATCTCCTGCTCCCAAGAAAAAAGCATACGCCGCTGCTGGCGTCGATGTGGATCTCGGCAATGCGGTGAAGAAAGGCATTCACGCTCTTGTCAGTGCCACCCATGGCCCAGAGGTCCTTGGAAAAATAGGCGGCTTTGGCGGGTTGTTCCGGCCAAATTTCAAAGGAATGAAAGACCCGGTGCTCGTCTCGAGCGTCGACGGGGTGGGCACGAAGCTTAAGATTGCCTTTGCCACGAACCGCCACGACACGATCGGCCAGGATTTGGTGAACCACTGCATCAATGATATTGCCGTCATCGGGGCGCGCCCTCTGTTTTTCTTGGACTATATCGGAGGCGAGTCCCTCGACCCCGTGGTCTTCCGCCAGATCATCAAAGGCTTCTCCAAGGCATGTCAGGAAGGTGGATGCGCCCTCGTCGGCGGGGAAACGGCACAGATGCCGGGAATGTATCAAAAAGGCGAATACGATGTCGCCGGCACCATTGTCGGTGTCGTGGATCAACCAAAGATGCTCGACGGTTCCAAGGTCAGGGTGGGGGATGTGCTGATCGGGCTCAAGGGAAATGGACTCCACACGAACGGATATTCCCTTGCAAGAAAGGTACTTATTGAGAAAGCCAAGCTTCCCCTAGGCAAGCCGGCCCCAGGCATGAAGCTCCCGCTCGGCAGGGAACTCCTCCGCGTCCACCCGAATTACCAACCCCTTATGGCCTCGCTCCCCGATGGCATGCTCCATGGTGCGGCGCACATCACCGGAGGCGGCCTCCTCGACAATCTCCCACGTGTCCTTCCGGCGGGCTGCTGTGCCAGCATTCGCCGCTCGGCGTGGAAAGTGCCCACGATTTTCCGGCTCATTCAGGAACTTGGCAAGGTGCCGCTTGAGGAAATGGACCAAGTATTTAATATGGGCATCGGCATGGTGTTGATCGTTCCTGCACGCTTGGCGGACAAAGCTCTAAAGCTCACCAAGGGTATTCGAATCGGAGAAATTACCCGTGGCGAAGGAGACGTGCTGATTTCTTGATTCCTTATAAAGACACGCCTTATCGACCGCCTTGCTTTTATTCTTTAGGAAAAAGTTGCCATAATGGGGTCTCCCATCTCTGAAGTAGGTAAATTTTGCCACTTCTGCGGGTATTTCCTTCCAAAAACCACTTGGCACGGGTGATGCTTCAGCTTCCTTCGCAGTGAAACGACCCAAGGAAAAGGGTCTCAACAAATAAATCATTATGATATCCATCAACATCAATCCTGCCGCCAGTGGAGCAGGGCTCAACCTCGGTAAAGCAAATAACGCCCTTCAAAAAAGCCTTGCTAGGCTTTCCAGCGGGCAACGCATCGTAAACTCCAGCGACGACGCTGGAGGGCTCGCCGTTTCGATGAAAATGTCAGCAGCTCTCAAGCGCACGGAAGCTACTGCGATCAACCTCCGAAACATCCAATCCTACCTCGACACCCAGGACGGCGCCTTCAAAGTCGCCGACAAAGTCCTGAGCCGCATGTCGGAACTCACGACACTGGCCCGCGACGTGACCAAGAATGCGGGGGATGTCGAGAACTACAATAAAGAGTTTGAAAACCTTCGGGCTCAACTCATCAGCCTTGGCACAGAGAAATTCAATGGGGTTCCCATGTTCCTCGACGGTGACAATGCGAACGCCTTCCTCAGTGTCGCAACCGCTGGTAACACCATCATTGTCCCCACTTCAGAGGATGGCAGCCAGAACACAACTGCAACCCAAGCCAATTTCGTTCAAGATCCTTGGGTAAACATGATGATCAATGGGTTCAGTATCGGCGAGGATACCAGTGGAAATACGATTTATATCCCTGTGGGATCAGCTGTTGGCTACAGCAATGACCCCACTGTGGATTCCGGACAGGCGTTTGCAATCGCGCCTGGAACAGATGTCCCCGTGGCCACTTCTGGCACTCTTCTTTACGGCAACTCTGACGAGTATGTCCAAGTTGTGCAGATGGCGCTCCAGCAAACAGCCGACATGCGTGCCCAGAACGGCGCGGAAATGAGCCGCGTGAACTTTGCGATTGATCTCCTTGATATCAACGCCAACAACCTCGAAGCCGCAAATAGTCGCATCATGGATGTCGATGTAGCTGCAGACCTGGTCGTTGGCGGCAATGGTCTCGAGCAGTT
>CALAPX010000045.1 GCA_937888355.1 uncultured Spartobacteria bacterium | reverse complement strand
TTCCAACGAACTGTTCGATGCTCTGCCTTTCGAGATTTTGCGTTGCGCCAATGGCCAGTGGCACGCGTTAAATGTCGTCGAGGCGGGAGGGGGTTTTGTATTCGAGCCTTCCGGGCGAGCTTTTGAAGGAGAGTGTCTCCCGGCAAGGCCAGATGGTTTTCTGGCGGAAGCACGGCCCGCGCAGGAGATGTTATTAGGCGAGGTTTTTCACAAGCTCCAGCGTGGGTTCTTACTGGCTGTCGATTATGGAATGAGTCGGAGGGAATTGCTCGCTCCACACCGCTCGGAGGGGACATACGCGTGTTATTCCAAGCACCAGCGGGATTCCAGGCCGCTGGAGGAGCCGGGCTTTAAAGATATCACGGCCCATGTGGATTTTTCAGCCTTGGCGCGAGCGGCTGTCAGAGCAGGATTTGAATTGCGTGGATTTACCGATCAGCACCATTTTCTTGTTGGTGCATCCACTCGGTTACTAAGCGAGATTGATGGCCGGCAGCCTTGCGGACAAGACGCCAAGCTTTTGCGTTCACTTAAGACCTTGATGCATCCCGAAACGATGGGAACACAATTCAAGGCCATCTTGCTTACTAAAAAAGCATCATCAATTGAAAAAGTGAGTGGGTTTAAATTCGCCCGGGATGCCACTTACCTGCTTGATGAAGCAGATGATTTTCTAATCACCCCCGGCTGCGATTGAAGGCGGAAACGGCACGATCGGCTTCTCGCTTCTCCACACGTTTTTTCAAGTCCTGACGCTTGTCTGCGTCATGCTTGCCTTTTCCGAGGCCAATCTCGACCTTGACGATGCCCTTCTTCCAATACATGCGAAGCGCCGGGAGGGTCAGCCCCTCGCGCTCGACGGCGATGGTCAGCCGGTCGATTTCGGTGCGGTGCAGAAGCAATCGGCGAGGCCGCTTGATCTCGTGCTGTTCATGACTCGCACGTTCATATGGCTGAATAGAGGCGTCGAAGAGCTGGATTTCACCATTATGAATTTTTGCAAACGAACCCTGCAGAGACACAAAGCCACCGCGGATAGATTTGACCTCGGTACCTTTTAATTCCAAGCCCGCTTCGAAGCGTTCGAGAATGTGAAAGTCCCGGAAAGCTTTCCGATTTGATGTTATCTCCGCAGACATGGAGAGGATTCGATGCGGGCTGAGCCGCACTGGAGCAAATGTCAGGCGGCTTCGACTTTAGCCTGCGGGGCATAGCCGATCTTGCCGGCGGCGATTTCTTGAAGGGCAATATCTGCCAGGCCTGCACCGATTTCTGCATCAATCATTGGGCGGCTTCCGGAATTCAATTGACGAACACGGCGGGAAACCACATTGACCAGAATTTGGGGCTCCGGAATTACTTTGAGGGCTTCATCGAGGTATTTGGCATTCATGGAAAATAGTTCGCTTGGTTGAGCGGATTGGCGAATCTATCTACCCCTCACAGGGAGTCAAATTTTTTTTCAATTTTCCGTTGACATAATTGATTGGCACTGTAGTTTCACGCCTCCCAATCCTGGGAAACAACCTAAGCAGGAGACTCCAAAGGGTCGACCGTACTGCAATACAACAATGCAAAAAAAACGCAGCAAACGCTATCGTGAAGCCGCCGGCAAAATCGATGCCACTAAAAAGTATGCCCTTACCGGAGCCATACAAATTCTGAAAACACTCCCTCCGGTCAAATTTGACCAAACGGTTACTCTTTCATTCAATCTCGGCGTAGACCCGAAGCAAAGCGACCAAATGGTTCGTGGCACTTGCCCTCTTCCGCATGGCAGCGGCAAAAATGTCCGCGTTTTGGTTTTTGCTTCAGGCCAGTCAGCGGAGGCTGCAAAAGAAGCTGGAGCTGAATTTGTCGGTTTCGAAGATTTGATCAAAAAAGTAACTGGCGGATTTGCTGATTTCGACGTCGCCATCGCCACGCCTTCCGCCATGGCTGAAGTTCGCAAGCTGGGCCGCGTGCTCGGGCCGCGCGGACTTATGCCCAATCCAAAAACCGGAACAGTCACCGACGATACTGCCAATGCAGTGAAGGAAGTGAAAGCTGGCCGGGTGGAATTCAAACTCGACAAGAATGGCAATGTTGCTGTTCCGGTTGGTAAGATTTCCTTCGCCGAAGAAGCGCTTTCTGAAAACGGCGCTGCAGTAATCGATGCTGTCGTCAAAGCCCGTCCAGCCACTGCCAAAGGTGCATTTGTCGAGGCGATCACCCTCAGTGCTTCGATGTCACCTGGGTTGGCTGTAGATCCAACACCTTATCTCAAAAACTAAGACTTTCATTCCATGAGACCCGAGAAAACCCTTATCGTTTCCGACATTCGTGAGAAATTGCAGGCTTCGCCCTATCTTCTGATCGTTGATTTCTCCGGCATGAAAGTGCCTCATTTCGAAACTCTTCGATCCCGCCTTTCAGATGCTGGCTCACGAATCAGCGTGGTTCGCAACACATTTTTGCGCATCGCCGCCGAGGATCTGAATCTTCCAGAGCTTGGACAGTCCATGTCAGGACAGACCGCAATGGTCACTGGCGAGGAGGATATCTGCGCCGCCGCTAAAATTATCAAAAGCTTCGCCGCCGAATTCAAGATGCCTGCCTTGAGGGCCGGCGTCCTTGATAATGCCGTGCTTAGCGCTTCACAGGTTGAGGAATTGGCGGAATTGCCCAGCAAGGACGTGCTCCGTGCCAAGCTTCTTGGATTGCTCCAAACCCCCGCAAGCCAGTTTGTCCGGGTTCTCAACGAGCCTGGCGCAAGTCTTGCACGCGTTCTCAAAGCCAAAGGGGAAGCTCTCGAGGGGTCTAACTAATCCACTAATTTCGTTTCCGCGACGAATTGTTTGCGGCACGAACAACAAGAAACACAAACCGGTTCCTCGTCGGTCCAGCGGCTGCTGGGCTCAAACTCCTCGAAGCTTCGAGGTGCGACGATACCAAAACACACACAACATATGGCAGACACATCAGCACTCGTCGATCAACTCAGCGGACTCACCGTCCTGGAAATTGCCGACCTCGTAAAACAACTCGAAGAAAAGTGGGGCGTTAGCGCCGCAGCTCCTGTAGCCGTTGCCGCCGCAGTTGGAGGCGCCGCCGCAGCTCCTGTCGAGGAAAAAACCTCTTTCGACGTGATCCTCGCCGAGGCTGGCGGGAACAAGATCGCCGTCATTAAAGAAGTCCGTGCAGCCGTTGCTGGCCTCGGACTCGCCGAAGCCAAAGCCCTAGTCGAGGGCGCTCCAAAGTCCCTCAAAGAGGGAGTCACCAAGGAGGAAGCGGAAGAGATCAAGAAAAAGATCGAAGCCGCCGGCGCTAAGGTCGAAATCAAATAATTTTGATTTTAAGGCAGCGGGGGGATCAAAAATAAAACTTGATCCCTCCGTATGTCAGCCTACTATACCACGTTCGATTTCCCAGTATTTTAATCACATCTGCACCTTCTCAAACATAGAAGTTTCGCCTATCCGTCACCGGAAAACCAGCTTGAATCAGCAGGTTTTTTTGGTTCGGACGTTTTTGTTTCCGTCAAAAGGCGGAATCTCATAGTCGGCCACGCGCCGGCAAACCCAACCCGCGGCATCGCACAAAACCATGTCTGAACGCATTCACTTCGGAAAACTGAAAGAGGCCATCGAGCCACCAAATCTCATCGAGTTGCAGCTCAACTCCTACAACGAGTTTTTTCAAAAAGACGTGCCCATGTCGAAGCGGCGTGACGTCGGACTTCAGGCAGTCTTCCGCGAATTTTTTCCGATCTCAGGTTACGAGGACAAATCGTCCCTGGATTTTGTTAATTACGAATTAGGGGAATCCAAAATGTCAGCCCTTGAGTGCCAGCGTGAGGGGCAAACATTCAGTGCCGCCCTCTACGTGACGTTCCGCTACAAGGACGAGCGCGGAATGAAGGAGGAAAAAGTTTACATGGGTGAGCTTCCACTCATGACGCCGCAAGGCACTTTTGTGATCAATGGAGCTGAACGTGTTGTAGTTTCCCAGTTGCACCGCTCACCGGGCATCTGTTTCGAGACTTCCGTTCATGCAAATGGAAAGCTGCTGCACGGCTTTCGCATCATTCCTGACCGCGGTAATTGGATTGAAGTGCAGTTTGACACTAGCGACCTGCTTTACGTGTATTTAGATCGGCGCAAGCGTCGCCGTAAATTTTTAGCAACGACATTTCTTCGTACGTTGGGCTTTCCATCTGACGAGGACATCATCAATCTTTTCTACAAGACTGAAGAACTTAAGCTTAGCGCAAAACTCGACGAAGAGGAAATCGCTACAAAAGTCCTTATCGCTGACATCCGCGATGGCGAAATCACGGTCGGTCGCGCGTTTGAGCCGCTGACAACCGCAATCGTCCGTCAACTGATCGCCCTTGGGCACAAGTCAGTGAAGGTCGTCGACACAAAAGAGGACGACACAATCATCAAGTCCCTGAAAAAAGATCCGGCCCACAACGAGGATGAAGCACTCAAGGACATCTATCGCAAGATTCGTCCTGGTGATCCACCTACCGTTCAGAACGCTCGGAGCATGCTTAAACGCCTATTCTTTGATGCCAAACGCTATGATCTTGGACGTGTCGGTCGGCACAAGATAAATCAAAAATTGGATCTTAAGGTCGTTGATAGCGTACGCACTTTGACGAATGAGGATTTTGTTGCTGCAATGAAATACGTGGTTCGTCTCCGCGCGGGTGATGGCATGACCGACGACATTGATCACCTCGGAAGCCGACGCGTCCGGACGGTTGGGGAATTGCTCGCCAATCAATGCCGAGTAGGTCTTGCACGAACTGAAAGACTCGTCCGTGAGCGTATGACGTTGTTTGATATCAATATCGACCAAATTACGCCTCAAAAGCTTATCAATCCAAAATCTCTGAGCGCAGTGGTTCGTGATTTCTTCGGTCGCAGCCAACTCAGTCAGTTTATGGATCAGACAAATCCGTTGTCTGAGTTGACTCACAAGCGCCGACTCTCTGCCCTCGGGCCAGGGGGATTAAGCCGCGATCGTGCAGGCTTTGAAGTTCGCGATGTGCACCCCTCTCATTACGGACGTATATGCCCGATTGAGACTCCTGAAGGTCCAAACATCGGTCTTA
>CALAPX010000044.1 GCA_937888355.1 uncultured Spartobacteria bacterium | reverse complement strand
ATCATGCCTCAGCAGGCATGCCGCAGTCTTATGGCATTTGCTCCGGATTGAATCCCAATAATAACGGGCCGTTAGGTTTATTCAGTGATGGGCTTGTTTTGTCCGGCGGCATCTCTCGCTGCAAAAGCGGACTTTTTCCCAAACCTGTTCCCACTTTTTACGCCAAACAAATGGCCTTCTACAGGCGACACACAACTTGGAAGGCAAATCCTGTTTTTTTACACCTTTCATAGTCACTTGTTTTACTTGCGCCGAAAATTTAACGGTCCTAGGCAATTTCGGCATTTTTGGAAATTTGACGCCTTCTTTGCCTTGCTTCATCTGGAATCACACTTTTGGGAACTATTCCCAGAGCATAGGGGTTCTCTGCTCCGGAATCCCAAAACTGAAACGGCCATTGTCCTTGGCTTGAACTTCAGGGTGCCGCCCGCCGATCAATCCTGCGTGATTGGTGGACAAGAGCAGAATATATTCCGGTCGCCGTGGACATTGTCGATCCGAGCAACGCTGGGCCAGAACTTGTGCTGGCGGAGCCACAATGCCGGCCAGGCGGCTTGGGTGCGAGTATAGGGTCGAGTCCACTCGTCGGAGGTAACACAGGCCGCAGTGTGAGGAGCGTTTTTCAGAGGATTGTTGTTTGTGTCCAAGGAACCGGTCTCAATAGCAATAAGTTCAGCATGGATGCAGACCATGGCATCGCAAAAGCGGTCTATCTCAGCAAGCGATTCGCTCTCGGTCGGTTCGACCATAAGTGTTCCAGCCACCGGCCAACTCATCGTCGGAGCATGGAATCCAAAATCCATGAGCCGTTTGGCGACATCCTCCACTTCGATGCCAGCGCGCTGTTTCCACTCACGGAGATCGAGGATGCACTCATGTGCAACGCGACCGGATTTCCCACGATAGAGGATGGGGAAATGTTTTTCGAGGCGCACCGCGATATAGTTGGCATTGAGGATCGAGACGGCTGTGGCATCGCGCAGGGCATTAGGCCCCATCATGGCAATATACATCCAGGAAATGACAAGGATGCTGGCGCTTCCCAGATTGGATTGCGCTACGGGACCGACAGCGTGGTTTTTACCCAGTGGATCGCCAGGCAGGAATGGTGTAAGATGCTTTGCGACACCGATCGGGCCGACCCCAGGTCCACCCCCACCGTGAGGGATGCAGAAGGTTTTGTGGAGATTCAGATGGCAGACATCGGCACCAAAGTCACCGGGTCTGCAAAGCCCAACTTGAGCATTCATGTTTGCTCCATCCATATAAACCTGACCGCCGGCAACGTGAATAATATCGCAAATCTCACGTATCCCTTCCTCAAAAACGCCATGAGTTGAAGGATAAGTCACCATCGCACAAGCAAGTGTTTCACGATGGGAATCGGCCTTGGAGCGGAGGTCAACCAAGTCGATATTTCCAGATTGATCACATGCTACTGGGACGACCTGCATTCCGGCCATGACTGCGCTGGCGGGATTCGTGCCGTGCGCTGATACAGGAATAAGACAGATCGTGCGCTGATTGTCGCCTCGGGAGCGGTGGTAGGCCCGAATAGCCAAGAGGCCGGCATATTCACCCTGCGAACCGGCATTGGGTTGGAGTGAAACGGCAGCGAATCCTGTGATCTCGGCGAGCCATTCCTCGAGCTCGGCAGCCATTTTCCGGTAGCCGGAAGATTGAGCGGAGGGTGCGGAGGGATGAAGTGCAGAAACTGATTCCCAAGTGACAGGAAGCATTTCTGAAGTCGCATTCAGCTTCATCGTGCACGAACCGAGTGGAATCATCGAAGTTGTCAGCGAGAGGTCCTTCGCCTGCAGGCGGCGGATGTAGCGCAGCATCTCCGTCTCGGTATGGTGCGTATTGAAGACTGGATGGGTGAGGAAAAGTGAGTCGCGACGGGGGGTAGCCGCAGGAGATTCAGCGGGGATCGCACTGAACAGTTCCAACAAGAGCTTCAGATCGTCTGTGGTTTCGTCGAGGGAGATCGTGACCGTGAAATCATTGAGCAGTCGTAGATTGATGCCTGCTTTGGCTGCTCGTTCGACCAATGCAGAAGCGGATTCATTTTTTGGAGTTACACAAACCGTATCAAAGAATGAGGCATGGTGAATGGTATGGCCTGCGTTTTTCAGGGAATCGGCAAGATTCGCAGCGAAACGGTGAATCCGGGAGGCAATAGCCCGAAGGCCTTCGGCACCGTGATAAACGGCATACATTGAGGCCATGACGGCAAGTAGGACTTGGGCGGTGCAGATATTGCTGGTGGCTTTGTCACGGCGAATGTGTTGCTCACGTGTCTGAAGCGTGAGACGCAGTGCGGGGTTGCCGGCAGCATCCTTTGACACGCCAACGAGACGACCAGGAAGCCGGCGTTTGTATTCATCACGCGTGGCAAGAAAGGCAGCGTGTGGACCCCCATAGCCGGGAGGGACTCCAAAGCGTTGGCTTGAACCGATCACCACATCAGCCCCGCATTCACCCGGAGGCTTGAATAGCGTCATCGCGAGGAGATCAGTCGATACGATGGCAAGCGCTCCTGAGCTGTGCACGCAGGTGATGAGCTTTTCCAAATCAACAATCGAGCCGTCGGTGGCAGGGTATTGGAAAAGCGCTGCAAAGAATGAAGCAGCTGGAGGGTTATCGGCAGGCCCGGTGAGAACCTTGATTCCAAGAGGCTCTGCACGCGTTTGGAGCACAGCAAGGGTTTGCGGATGCACATGGTCGGCGACAAAGATGGCATCGCCACCTTTGATATCGTGGCAAAGCGTCATGGCTTCTGCTGCAGCTGTAGCCTCATCGAGCAGCGAAGCGTTTGAAATCTGCATGCCAGTCAGGTCGCAAACCATCGTTTGAAAGTTGAGCAGTGCCTCAAGTCGACCCTGTGCAATCTCAGCTTGGTATGGCGTGTAGGCGGTGTACCACCCAGGGTTTTCAAGAATGTTGCGACGAATCACGGCAGGCGTGTGTGTGCCGTAAATCCCCATACCGAGATAATTCGAGGCAATTTTATTCTCCGACATGATCACACGGAGATCGGCGAGAGCCTTCTCCTCAGAGCGTGCGGCGGGAAGGTTGAGATCGCTTTTTAAGCGAATCGAAGCAGGAATGGTTTCATCAATGAGGGCATCGAGCGATGGAGCGCCGACATAGGCGCACATGGTTTCGATTTCATTGGCGTCGGGGCCGATATGGCGATGAGAAAAAGCGGTCATGTCGAGATTTGCAAGTATGCGAAAGCGGCTAGAAATGGCGAAGAAAATTGCTATCAAATCCGCAGCGCCATGAAAAATCCCCCTCGAGAAAACCACTGAGGGATTCTATTTGTTGGGAAATTCGAAGCCCTAATAGCGACTACCCTGTCGAGGAATGCCGCAATTTTATAAATCAAATTAATAGCAACACTTAAACGCATGGTCCACAAATACTCAGCCCGAATCCGGGCGATCACACCTCCTCCGGGGGCTAACGTTTATCCGCCGATCTGAGCACGGTAGCCGGCGGCATCATTTAGTGATGTAAGTTCGTCGGGATTTGTAAGGCGGATTTTAAAAATCCAGCCCGAACCAAATGGGTCAGTGTTAAGGAGTGAGGGATCGGCTTCGATCGCATCATTGCGCTCAATGACTTCGCCACTGACCGGCGAGTAGATATCACTTGCGGCTTTGACGGATTCCACAACGGCTGCGATGGCGCCCGCTTGCACCGATTTGCCAACAGCAGGTGGTTCAGCAAAGACGATATCAGTAAGCTCGGCCTGCGCATGATCAGTAATGCCAACCGTACCAGTATCACCTTCAACAAGAATCCATTCGTGACTGGTTGCGTAGCGGAGATTTTCAGGAATATTCATGGTTTTTTGAGGAAAGGTTTTTTAATGACCACGGCACGAAATCTGCGGTCGCGCACTTCGATTTCGACCTCTTGGTCTGGATCGCAATACGCAGGTGGGAGGTAGGCAAGAGCAATTCCACAGCCCAGGCTGGGAGAGAGTGCGCCACTGGTTGTCTCAGTGACAGGCTCACCGTTGACAAATACTCGGTAGTGGGAGCGTATCGGCGGGGATTTTTCCGTGACGCGCAAGGCGCAGAGCTTGTGCGGGAGGATCGCACATTGCTTCTGGGCTATGAGGGCATCGCGACCAATGAATGCCGTTTTTTTGAGATCGCAGAAAAAACCTAGTCCGGCCTCTAGCGGGCTACGATCAGGCGAGAGGTCGGACCCATTGAGCGGGTAGCACATCTCTAGACGAAGCGTATCGCGCGCACCGAGACCGCAGGGCGTGGCGCCTGAAACCAGAACAGCATCCCATGAAGCGGAGGCATTAGCTGAGGGCATTATCCATTCGAACCCATCCTCACCCGTATAGCCGGTTGTGGCGATGAACATGCCTGGTTGAATTTCCAAGACGCGGTTGCGCTCGGAAGGCATGGGCTGATGGAAGATTTTCTCGAAAACGGACGCCGCTTTCGGGCCTTGAATCGCTAGCGCGGCGAGGCCTGAACTGCAGTCGTTGAATTGCACGCCTTGAACAACGTGTTTTCTAAACCAGGCTGCATCTTCATCGATCTTTGCTGCATTCACAATGAGAAGGTATTTTTCCTCTTCCAAACGGTAGGCGATAAGATCATCGATCACTCCGCCATGCGTGTTGAGCAGCATTGTATATTGGGCCTTTCCGACAAGAAGAGAGGCGAGGTTGTTAGTGAGAAGCGAATCAAGCCAAATGGTACTGCCTGGACCTTCAACGAAAAACTCCCCCATGTGTGAGATATCAAAAACTCCACAGGATTCGCGCACTGCTTTGTGCTCCTGCAAAATTCCGGTGTATTGGACAGGCATCTCCCATCCCGCAAAATCCACTATGCGGCCCCCGGCGGCGAGATGTTGATCGTGTAATGGTGTGCGCATGGAGATGGGTAATATGGGCAACTCAGGTCTCCCTGCGAAGAAATTTTTTAGCAGGTTTTGATCCTACTCGTTTTCACCCGCCAACCTCCGGATCAGCATGATCCGCTCTCCCTCTATCAGGTGGCCCTTTGAGGAAATATGACCATTGCATCGATTCAATTTACCGAACTTCCTGTTGTCATCGACAAATACAAACGGCTCAGAAAAAAACATCCACCCATCGGTTCCGTCCACCCATATGCACCTCGAACGGCCACCCCCCTTACCGGAAACGTCGAATTTCGATTGAGGGCGGCTTGTTGCCATCTGATAGATTATTTGATCAACTTTGCGGCCTTCCACCAAAAGCAGCTTGTCCACCATACCCGAGAATCTCAACTCCCCACCTCCAACTTCCAAATTCGATGTCTTTGTCGCAGGAGCAGGTTCGGCAGGCATCGCTGCTGCTATTTGTGCTGCCCGCGCAGGAATGCGGACTTTACTGATCGACCGTGCGCTCGCTCCAGGAGGCAATGCGGCAAACGCCCTCGTGCACTGCATTTGCGGACTTTATATCATAAGTCCGGACATGATTCCTCGCCCTGCGAATGGTGGCTTCGCCTTGGAATTTGCTCTTGCTCTTGTTGAGGATGGCGCCGCCAGTGGTCCGGTGCGAATGGATCGCCTCGATGTGCTCCTGCAGGAGCCCCTTCTGTTTTCCCGTTTTTGCTCCAAACTACTGTCGAAGGAAAAAAATCTGACTTTCCTTCCGAACACAGCAATTCACCGTGTCGACATTGAGGATTCCCGCATTCTTTCGGTGAGTCTCGATTCTTTGGCCAATCCCATTATCGCTACAGCATTCATCGATACCTCAGGAGAAGCCGATCTGGCCCACTTGGCAGGCGCGGAATGCGAGTCTGCTCCACCAGAAAAGCGCCAACAACCGGCTTATATTTTCTCCATCGCTCATGTGAAAATGGATGCCGTGGATGAGGAGGGTCGATTGGAGTTCTCGCGCGTCATCGTAATGGGAATCCGCAATGGCATCCTCGACCCTCGCCTCGCCGCTGCGGTGATGCGACCGACTTGCATTCCAGATCAGGCGCAAGTGACGGTTGATCTTGATGCCGAGGGCGACCATTACAGTCAGCTCAACCCTGAATTTCTTACCAAATTTCAGATTCTTGGAAAAAATCTCGCAACTCAACTCGAGACCCACCTCCGCTCACAGTTGACCGGATTCGAGGAGTGCGAGATCACCACTTTCCCCGCTCATGTCGGAATCCGTGAAAGCCGCCGCATCGCCGGGCGCCATCAGTTGACGGGTCAGGAAATCCTCAATGGAGCTGAATTTGATGATACGGTGTGTCGGTCGGCGTGGCCGATCGAATTGAGGAAAACAGCATGCGGTGCAGAAATGGAATACCCAGGCAAAAACAAGCCCTGCAGCATTCCCCTTCGGGCCCTTCTTTCAAAGGATTTCGACAATCTTCTTATGGCTGGCCGCTGTATTTCATCCACTCATGAGGCTCAAGGAGCTTTAAGGGTCATTGGAACCTGCCTCTCCATGGGACAGGCAGCGGGCCTTGCCGCGGCACACCTTGTCAGCTCATCAAACCATTGCATAGAACCGGGTACCGAGGCCGATGTTGCCAATCCAATTAGGAAAATTGTTTTTGAAGGAATTTAAAAAAACGCCATGCAAGATGCACTTTCGAGAAAACAAATTGCCCGCTCTTATGGGACATCACGCTGGGTGCGGAGCTACGTCAGTGGCAAACTCGCCCTGGATCCCGTTTTTCAAGTCGGACGACGGATCATTTCCAAACGCAACCGCCCGGTGATCGATCTCGGCTGTGGACTCGGCATCCTCGGGATCTGCCTGCGCACATCTGGGGTTGCCTTGAAATACAAGGGAACTGATCCTGAGCCTTGGAAAATCAACTCCGCTAAGCAGGCTATGCGCTACTACGGTTTTGAAGAAGTCGGCTACGAGGTACTGGACGCTCTCCGCACCGATATTCCCGCCGGGGCAACCGTCTGCCTGATCGATGTCCTCCATTACCTTAATGATTTAGATCAGGAAAAAATGATATCGAGACTAGCTGAGGCCTCACATTCTGGGTCGCTTATCCTCATCCGTTCAGCCCTGCGCGGCACGGGGTGGAGGTATTGGATGACCCTTCTTGAAGAAAAGTGGACTCGCCTCACAGGCTGGATTCGCGGCGGAGCAATCAATTTTCCCTCACGCGAGGGTATTCTTAAATCCTTTTCACGCCACGGACTTCAACCCCAGATCGTTCCACTCTGGGGGAAAACTCCCTTCGCCAGCCACCTTATTGTTATCTCTCCACCTGGAGAACCGGTTTTCCGTCTTTGAATCCCTCAAGCTGCAGGGGTATGGTTTTTCCCATGTCGCTTCGTCCTTCCATTATGGCGCTGTGCCTCCTGGCTATGTCTTTTCCGGCCAGCGCGAACGACCAACCCCTCACGCGTGAGGAAATGCAGTCGACCCTCTTTGTGGAGACAGTCGCCATCCCATCGCCGGGCGAATTCTTCCTCGCGCTCGACAAGGAGTGCCAACCAAACTGGACGCAGTTCGACTCCCCGCCAGCAGCCTCCACGGCTGATCGGGAATTCATCGCGATCCAACTTGGGATTCTCATGACGGATGGCTACATCGCCGTCCAAGCGCGAGACGCCCAAGATCTTCGAAACATCGGCATCGATATTCTCGTGCTGGCCAAAAAGCTCAACGCCAGCCAAAATCTCCTCACCCGCAGCCAGAGTATCGGCGACTTCGCCGAGAAGGGGGATTGGAAGACCCTCCGTGAGGAACTTGATGCCTCTCAAAATGATGTCCGGCTAGCCCTCATTGAGCAGATGGATTACAACCTTGTCACCCTCGCCGCCACATCGGCATGGGTTCGGCAAATGGGGATCGCGGCAAAGGTTCTGGTGGAAAATTACAAGCCGGCGCCATCCGCCCTTTTGGTTCAACCTGCCCTCGCTGGACATTTCTTGGCGCGCCTGCGTTCGCTCCCCGAGAGAAATCGAAACAGCCCCATTGTCCAACAATTCATTACCGGCATCGAGTCCGCACTCTCTGAGATGGAGCTCGCCTCTGCATCGTTCATGGCAAAACCCTCAGTCGAAAAGATCGCGATTACGATGTCCGGGCTCACAACGCTTGCTTTTGCACCACCTGCCAAGCCATGAGAATCCCCCCGTCTATTCTTGCCGCTTTTATTTGTTGTCTCGTTCCGCTCGCTGCGACCGACTCAATACCCGCACCTGTTAATTGGAACGAAAACCCAAATTGTCCACGGACCCGCGCCTTGAATAATATCCGCCAATTCCGGAGCGAGGGCTATCAAGTCCGGGACGGCTACTGGACGGGAGTACTCACACGCGGCCAGCCCCTTGTTCTCGATCTGCACCTGTTCTCGGGAAACAACTACTGGTTTTCAGCAGCGAGTTGCGATGCATCCACGCTCTTGAGAATCTCACTCTTCGATTCGAAGGGAAACCCTGCCGGATCGGAGCCTGTTGCCGAACCTGGCCGGGCCACTGCGCTTATCTCAGTTGCCCGAAGCGGCAGGTATTTTCTCCGATTGGAAATGACCGAAGGTGACAAAGCGGAAACCAGCGTTGTATATTCCTACAAATAAGAGCCACACAATGAATGCGATAACTTCAGAAAAAATGAAAACCCCGCAGGTCCGCCAATTTTCGGTGTTTCTCAAAAACAAGGTTGGCGCGTTGCTTGAACTTGTCCGCATTCTCGATGAGAACAACATCGTTGTTCTGGCATTGAGCATCGCTGAATCCTCGGAAACAGCGATTAGTCGGATGATCGTCAGCGATCCCGACCGCACGGCGGAACTCTTTCGTGAACACGATATCGCGCACAGTGAATGTAAACTCATGGCTGTCGAGCTTCCAGGTGGCCCCGGAGACCTTTCGGGTGTCTTGGCGGCTCTTCTTATGGCCGAGGTGAATGTCTATTTCATCTACCCCCTGCTCGTACGCCCACGTGGGCATCCCGTCCTGGCACTCCACCTCGATGACATCGAATGCGCCACATCAGTGCTTCTAGGAGAGGGATTCAAGCTTCTCAACCAAGGCGATCTTTCGCGCTGATGCTACTCCTGCTGTTGCCTCTCTCTTTTGGAGTACGGCACTGTTTTGCATGAAACGGATTCTGCTCATCGATATCAGCAACAGCTTTACAAAGGCCGCCATCGCCTCAGGAAACCGAATCGGCAAGGTCTATAGAATTCCCACATCCTCGCTCTCGGCCACAGAGTTGAAGAAAACTTTTCCTCCGCCACGTCTCGATGGCGTTGTGCTCGCCTCGGTTGTTCCATCACAGACTCCCGTCGTCGAATCGGCGTTCAGCAACGTGTGCCAGGTCGGGCCCGGCATCAACCTTGGCGTAGGCATCGATTACCCCGACCCATCTACCATTGGAGCCGACCGACTCGCCAATGCCGCAGGATGCGCTGCCCACTATGGATTTCCGGCGATCGTGGTGGATTTCGGAACTGCAGTTACCTTCGACATCATCTCAGCCAGAGGAAATTACACCGGAGGCGTTATCGCTCCCGGCTTGGAGGCTATGACGAACTACCTCCACTCGCGCACAGCACTCCTGCCAAACATTCGACTTTCCGAGCCAAAAAGCGTTGTTGGACGGACCACTCGCGAGGCCATGCTATCGGGTGCAGTGCACGGCTACCGCGGCTTGGTGCGTGAAATCCTTCAAAAAATCCGTTCTGAAGCCTTCCCACGCAAGCGCCCCTATATCATCGCGACCGGGGGCGATGCTGAATTGATCGGATCGCGGGTTATGCTCTTCGACTCCATTGATCCACTCCTTACCCTTAAAGGCCTCTTCGCTATTGGACAGCGAAACCTGCCAACCCTCCAACCCGCTAGGGACTAATATTCGTTCTTGAAAACAGGCCGACCACGACGCAGATTAAGTTTTGCAAACGGGCCGTGGCTCAGCTTGGTAGAGCGCTTGAATGGGGTTCAAGAGGTCGAGAGTTCGAATCTCTCCGGCCCGATATCATTTCAACCAATCGGTTGAAGACTGATCGGATCACCACTGGTTTGCATCTCTGGTTTTATTCCTATTGAATTCCTCTCCATGGAGAACAACTGGGATTTGGACGCCTCCTTGGCTCTCCACTTCGGGCACTTGGAATTCCGCGAGGGGCAGCGGCGCGTGATCGAAGCGCTCCTTGAGGGGCGCCATGCGCTGGCGATATTTCCAACGGGGGCTGGAAAATCCCTTTGCTACCAACTCCCAGCCGTACTCCTTGGCGGATTCACCATCGTTGTTTCACCCTTGATTGCGCTCATGAAGGACCAAGTCGATACGCTTCAGAAGCGTGGCATTGCCGCCGCCCGATTGGATTCGACTCTGACAGCGGAAGAGAACACGGCTGTTTTTGAATCCATCCTCTCCGGCACCCTCAAGTTGCTCTATGTCGCGCCCGAGCGGTTCGCCAGCGAAGCATTCTTAGCGCGCCTGCGCAAGACTCCCCCCGCCCTGCTCGCGATCGACGAGGCCCATTGCATCTCCGAGTGGGGACATAATTTCCGCCCTGACTACCTCCGCCTTGCCTCATTGGCAAAAAAACTCCGCATCCCGCGCGTGCTGGCCCTCACGGCCACAGCAACTCCCGCTGTGGCCGAACAAATACGGAAAGGCTTCGGCATCCGTAAGAAGGATTGCACAACCACATCGTTCCACCGACGCAACCTCTCGATCCATATCACGCCTGCTCCAAATGAAGAGCGACTCGAACTTCTTGGGGAAATCCTTAAAGACCCTTCACGACATCCGGCTATTGTTTATGTCACTCTTCAGCGCACTGCAGAAAATGTCGCCGCCCACTTGAAATCCCTTGGCTTTTCAGCCAGAGCCTACCACGCGGGCATGGCAGATGAAGTACGGGCCACGGCGCAGGACGATTTTATGCAGGGTCGCTGTGACATCATCGTCGCCACAATAGCGTTCGGCATGGGCATCGACAAAGCTGACATCCGATCGGTCATCCACTTCAACTTACCGAAGACCCTTGAGAACTATCAGCAGGAAATAGGGCGGGCGGGCCGCGATGGCTTGCCCTCGCACTGTGAATTGCTCGCCTGCGCCGATGATCTCATCGTTCTGGAAAACTTTATCTTGGGCGATACGCCGGATGAACCATCCCTTCGCCGATTGATCGACCACCTGCTCCGCCAAGGGGAGGAGTTCGACATCAGCCGATACGACCTCTCCCGCACCACAGACATCCGGCAACTTGTTCTGGAAACGGTGATCGCCCACCTGGAGAAGGAGCGCATCCTCGAACCAACCGGTATGTTCCACTCGCGCTTCCAAATCTCGTTCCGGCACCCGGAGGAACGTGTCATCGCTGGGCATACCTCCGACCGCCAACATTTTCTTAAATCCCTCTTCGACTCGGCCAAGCGCGGACGCCGACTCCTGACGCTGGATATCGACCAATCCGCTGCAAGCATCAGTGAACCCCGCGACCGCATTGTGAAGACTCTCCGGTATCTTGAGGAGTCCGGGGACATCGAATTGAAACCCGCCGGGCTCCGTCATCGCTTCTCGCTTTTACCTGAGGCCAAAGAGCGCTCACCGCACAATATTGCGTCCTGGCTTTTAGAGCTTTTCAACCAACGGGAGGCTCGCGATCTCGAAAGACTGGAAAGCATCGTTGCCTTCGCCACAAGCCCAGGCTGCCTTACCAAGCGACTCCTCGGCTACTTTGGCGAATCCTTGAAAGAACCGTGTGGACATTGTGGCCCCTGTCATGGCTCCAAACCTAAACCTCTTCCAGCATCGCCCATTCCGGAAATCACAGCCTCCACCATTGCTTCCATCCAAGCCCTCCGAAAAGAAGGCCACGCCGCCCTAAGAAGTAAACGGGCCCTCACCCGATTTCTCTGTGGAATGACCAGCCCTGCCACAACCCGCGATCGCCTGACCCGGCACGATGACTTTGGAATGCTTGAAAGCGTTCCCTTTTCCAAGGTCTTGGAACACTTGGAAGCCTCGCTGTAAATCCCAAGTCTACCGGATTGCGCATTTCTGTGAACTCAGCCAGTCTATTGTTCAGGCGATGACCTCCGGACGGCTTACATTTCTAATGCGACTCTCGAGCACACTGGCGCTTTGGGCACTCATGTTGACCACTGTGTTTTCCGGATGGGAAATCGGCTTTCTTGCCCTCTTGGGCTTCATGGCTCTTCGGGCTCTTTGGGAATACTACAGGATGCTTGAGGCGAATGGCATCGGCGTTTTCTCACTCACCGGCCTGATTTGTGCAGGGGTTCTGTTGTTTGGTGGATTTTGGTTCATCCGCACTGGTGGACCGGAGAACACCAAAGATTTTGAACTCCTGGTGCCAGTCCTTTTTTTGATCACGGTCTTCACCCGGCAGATGTTCCGTGGCACCTCGAATGATCCGCTGCGGGCGATGAGTTACACCCTCTTCGGGCTCCTCTACATCCCATGGCTGTTTAGCTTTGTGATGAAAATAATCTACCTCACTCCGCGACTGGAGTGCGGCATGACCACAGGGCAGCATTATGTCCTCTATCTCGTGGCTGTAACAAAGTTCAGTGACATGGGAGCTTATGTGTTTGGTAGCCTCTTCGGAAAGCACCCGTTCGCCCCGCATATCAGTCCAAAGAAAACATGGGAAGGTTTTGCCGGCGCTCTATTCACCTCCTTGCTTTGCAGTTATTGGATGTATGCGCTGATGCCTCAAAAACTGAGTTTATTCCGTTTCGACGACCTCACCATTCTTGGACTATTGCTAGGCTTTGCCGCAGTCATTGGCGATTTGGCGGAATCGGTGGTTAAACGCGGTGCGCATACGAAGGATTCCAGCGCGATGCTGCCTGGCATTGGTGGGACTCTGGATCTGATCGATAGCATCCTCTTTACTGCGCCGTTATTGTATTTCTACATGCGCTTTGTGCTGGGGGCAGGGTGAGACCCGCACCACTCAAACAAGGGGCTAGGGGGGCTACTGCAGTGTTTAACGCACGGCCCATTGCCTCAGACTATCCACAAACGCCCCTCACTTCGCAGAGGCAGTCGCAATGCCGGCAACTCCCATGATTGCACAAAGACCCGCCTCAAGCGGTTGAATCCTCTTTTTCTTACCACAATGCCCCGCATTCATCTCCTCCTACTCATCATGATCGTGGCGGTTTTTGGGTGTCTGCCAAGGCCCATTCTTGGCGCTGACAAACCACTTCGTATTGGCGCATGGAATTTGGAACATTTCGGTAGCCGCACGGACCCCCGACGGACGGATGATGATTTGAACGCCATTGCAGCAAAAATCCGCAATCTTGAAGTTTCAGTTCTTGCCGTTTCCGAGGTCAATGGCTGGCGCACTCTGCGCGATCTTGCCCATCGCATCGGTCCGGAATGGGATGGCGTTCTTGGCCGCACTGGATATATCGGCGGCCAACCACCAAAGCAAATCGGCGTGGGATTCCTATGGGACAACCGCCGGGTGCAGCTTGTCAGTGCAAGCGATTGGAAAAACCTTCCTCGCCGATTCAACGGGCTCCATATTTTTCATAGAATCCCCGTAGCTGCCTGCTTTAGGGCCGTGGGAGGCGGCCCCGACTTTCGCCTGGTTGCCGTCCATCTCAAGGCCGGCTTCGAACCCTCAGACCTCCAAAAAAGAGTATACGAACTCACTGAAATCAAAAAACGCATCGTTTCCCTTCGCTCTACTCCGGGCGAGGATTCCGATATTGCTGTGCTAGGGGACTTCAATCACGGCCTGTGCACACCCGAACACGCGACCCTTACAAATAAGGGGCTCGCCTCCTACCTTACAACCAACCGGCCAGTATCCTCAATCATCCATTTCGATAACCAGATCGACCACATTGTTCCATTAACGGGCTTCGATGAAATCCAGAAGCGCACCTTTGATGTGATTGATAACGAAGGAAAATGCGACAAAACAACCTGGAGAAACCGCTACTCAGACCACTACCCCGTTGTAGTCGATCTCAACACAGGCCCGGACGATGACCCCGAAGCCAGTTTTTCAGTCGGCGAATCCCCTCTGCGACCGCTGTCGCAATTCAGTAACTGAGCTTGCAAATCGGCCGACTTCGACGATTCTTTTGAATCTCAATAGGGGACTACCATGCCTCACCCGATGGCGAAAGGTCCCCGCCAGACAAAGACTTCATGAAATACCTTCTCAGTAAAATCCGTGTTACCAACAGCATCTTTCTGATTGGCACCTTCGCCACCACCTGCACAGCCGTGCCGCTTTACATCTGGCACTACGGGATCGATCTCTTCCAAATCTTCCTCTTTTTCTTCTTTTTCACCTCCAGCGCAATTAGCATCACTCTTGGGTACCACCGTCTCTTTTCACACCTGACCTTCAAAGCAAATCCCTTGGTCAAACTTTATACCCTCCTCTTCGGGGCGGCAGCCTTTGAAGGGTCCGCACTGGCTTGGTCGGCAGATCACCGCCGACACCACAAGTTTGTGGATCACGATGACGACCCCTACGATATTTCACGTGGTCTTTTCCACGCCCACATCGGTTGGCTTCTTTTCCGCCGCAGCCCAGACACCCCACTCACCTGGGTTCGTGACCTTCAGCAGGACAAACTCGCCTGGTGGCAACACCAATTCTACGTGCCTGTGGCTGTTTTGATGGGCTTCGGGCTTCCAGCCCTCATCGGTTTGATGTGGGGTGGACCAGTCGCCGCCCTTGGTGGATTTCTAATCGCAGGATTCGCGCGCATTGTATGCGTGCATCACACGACATTCTGCATTAATTCGCTGTGCCACTGGATTGGTGACCGTCCCTACTCCAGCAAATGTTCCGCACGCGACAGCTTGCTGATGGCCTTATTTACGTTTGGCGAGGGATACCACAACTTCCATCACGAATTTCAGCACGATTACCGGAACGGGGTGAAGCCTTGGCAGTTCGATCCGACCAAGTGGACGATCTGGCTTCTCAGCAAGATCGGACTCACCAGCAACCTGCGCACCGTTCCAGAGGAAAAGATTCTCAAAGCGCAAATTGATGAACAGGAAATTATTCTCCAAAAAAGCCTTCAAAACAGAGCTACCCCTTTGACTGACCAAATTCAATCCATGCTGGATGCCGCCCGTACGCAAATGAATGAATCCCTGCTCGTATGGGAGGGGTTGCTTATTCAATACCGCGCAGCACTTGCTGGAAAATCCGAACTCTCCCGCAAAGAACTCGCTGAACTTCGTCGACAAGTGAACGCCGCTTCGGACAGCTTCCGCGAGTCGCTGAAAGCATGGCGGAACACATGGCAGGCGATACCAACCGCTTGCTAAGGCGGTTCCGCAGGAAATACGGCGTTCCCTCCTATTTCTTAAAAAACTGGATCGCCGTTACAAGATCCATGGCCCGCTGAAGAACGGCATCACGGGGAGCATCTATCTCCTCTGACTTGCCTGCTGAAATTTCCGGATTTGTCCTCGCCACAAGCGCCGCCTCATTGATCCGCGGCCGATCGACATCAAATACAAATCTGCTGACACCTCCCGATTGGCTCAGCTCAAAAATGCGATCCCTCAGGACGGGATTGAACGCCACAGGAACATCCGGCCTCAGCCCATCAGGCGAAAGTGTCCCCCCCCCAGGGAGGACCACGCAGGAGACAGCGACACGCAACACCTTGTCTCCCCCCAGTGAAAATTCGCCAAATTCGACCCCCTCGCCTGCAGTTTGCTCCCCAACAACCATCGCATCAGCATGTTCCCGAAGCGTCGCAGCCAAAACCTCTGCAGCTCCGGAAGTTTCAGCATCAACCAGCACAAGAAGGATCCCGGAGAAAAGAGGGTCCTTGTCAGAAGTTAGAATGCGCTCCTGTTTGGCGCTTGGATTTTGTATCGTGAACATGATTTTTCCCTTGGGGGAGAAACGGCGGGCAAACTCGGCAGCCGATTCCATGTCGCTGCCAGGACCAACCGCACGCAGGTCTAAAATCACTGCCGGAATCTGCTTGTCGGTGAAGTTTTCCAATGCCGCATCCATTTGGCCCAGCACCTTTGAATCGAGAGTTCCCGGCCTAACATATCCTGCCTGCCCATCGAGAATCTCAGCGAGAAACGGCGTAGCATCCCCAACCGTGCGCGTCAACGTAGCAAATCCTATTCCTGGCCCAAACTTGGAGCCAAGCCCCTCGAGTAATGCACGCTGTTTTGCTCCGGCATCGAGCCCTGACGCCCCTTGAAAATGGGTCTCGACCAATTCCAACGCCTTTTGCACTTGGGCGTCGTCCAGCCCATTGACCCATTGACCGAAGGTGGGGACCGGAATTGGCTCGGGGGTGGGGTCAGGGGTCGGTGGGAGCTCTGTGGCATGAAGCATATACGACAGAGCGATAAAGGGGGGAAACCGGAATATGTTCATGGCATTTTGCATGGAGCGCCAATGTCATTGCGCCGCTGTATTCCGTCGAAGAAAATTTGATCAGCTCCTTGGTAGGCCATAGCTCTAGCTGCATCCAGTCCGAGAGCCTTTCCGGTAACGCCGAGCACACGACCACCATTCGTCACCACAGATCCATCGCTCCTCTTCGTGCCAGCATGGAATACCTCGACCCCCTTGATCGCTGCAGCCTTTGCCAGCCCTTCAATAGGTAGCCCCTTTTGGTAGGAGCCAGGATACCCGCCAGAAGCGAGAATCACACAAACAGCGGCAGCCTCATCCCAAACAGGAACTTGGTCGGTCAGCGTGCCATCAATCGTGGACTCAAGCAGCGGGAGCAGGTCTGAATTCAAGCGCCTTACCAACACTTGGGTTTCTGGATCGCCCCAACGGCAATTGAACTCAAGAACCTTCGGACCATCTGCGGTCAACATCAGCCCAGGAAAAAGCATTCCCCGAAAGATTAATCCATCCGCCTGAAGGCCCGCCAAGAAGCGGTCGAGGATCTCCGTGTGGATGCGCACCGCCAACGCCTCATCAACTGTGCCGGAGGGACAAATTGTGCCCATACCGCCGGTATTAAGACCCAGATCGCCATCGAGGGCCTTCTTGTGGTCGCGGCAATCGGGAAACAATAAATACCCTTTTCCGTCAATAAGGGCGTGAATCGAGCATTCGACTCCGACCAAAAACTCCTCCACAACAACGCGCATTCCAGCTGCACCGAACACCTTTTCCTCCATACATGTTCGGATTGCAGCATCCGCTTGATCAAAATCTGCGGCGATGATAACCCCTTTTCCAAGGGCCAACCCGTCGGCTTTAACGACGAGCGGATAATTTGCCGTGCGGCAATATTCTCGAGCCTCGGCGCTATCGGTAAACTCTCGATAAGCAGCGGTGGGAATCCCGTGGCGTTGCATGAAATCCTTTGCGAACGCCTTTGAAGATTCCAAGCGCGCGGCCGATGCCCTCGGGCCGAAAATCCTATGCCCGGCATCCTCAAAAACATCAACCACCCCGGCTGCCAATGCGTCATCCGGTCCGACAACCGTCAGGTCGATCCGA
>CALAPX010000043.1 GCA_937888355.1 uncultured Spartobacteria bacterium | reverse complement strand
GGGCGCTCGGGAGCGGAGCCCAGCCAGAGGTTCCAGCTCAAGTCCTCCGGCACGGAGTCCGATCCTAGGTAGGCAGGTCCGTCATATCCCCAGTTTTTGTTCGACCAGGCATAAACCCGCCTCACCTTTCCGATGATGCCCTGTTGCAGAAAATCGACAGCCATGCGGTAGGCGTCACTGGAGTGGTATTGGATTCCCATCTGGGTCACGAGGTTCTTTTCGCGGGCCAGCCGTTTGAGTTCGTAAGCTTCGGCGATCTCGTGGCTCAGGGGCTTTTGGAGGTAAAGCGGCTTGCCCATTTCCATCGCCAGCTTCGCTGCGGGAAAATGGGTGTGGTCCGGTGTTGAAATGACCACGCCGTCAATTTTATCGCCCAACGTCGCGAGCATTTCGCGGTAATCCGAAAAATAGGATGCCCCTGTGACCTCTTTGACTGTTGCGTGTTCAAAGGCTTTTTTATCCACATCTGCCAATCCGATGGCTTCCACCAGAGGGTGGCTGATGATGCTCTTGAGATCGCCCTTTCCCATCATTCCTCCGACGCCAATGTGCGCTGTGTAGAATTTTTTGCTCGGTGGATTTGCCCAGACATTCGAGGGCAGAAGATTCCAACCGGCAAACGCGGCGGATGCCTTTAAAAACCGGCGACGGGTGAGGGGTGTGCTGATGCTCATGCGTGTTTCGTTAGGGGCTGCGGTGATTTGAAAAGCATAAGAAATGCCAGAAGGACAATTCCCGCAAATGCCGCAGGAATGCCCCACAAAGGCTTCCAATCGATTGCTTCAAGTTCGCTTTTGCGCAGGGCGGGGATCTCCTTGTTTCGGATTTCTGAAATCCGCTGACCGGTAGCGGAATGTGAATCCTTCTCACCCGCTCCCTGTTCAAGAGTTTGGGCCTCGAGTTGGAGCAAGGTGATCTCGGAGGCAAATGCTCGCGACTCTGCGGTAGTGCAAAAACTTTCCACACGGCCTGCCACCTGAGCTCCTACAAACATCCCGACGCCCAGGGTAAAGAAAACAAGCATTCCTTGGGCTTGTCCGCGGAGTTCTTTGGGGGCGATTCGATCAGTGAAAATTTGACCAGTGACAAAGAAAAAATCGTAGCACACCCCATGAAGCAGAATGCCAATCAGAATCATCCAACGGATCTGATCCGGGGCCCCCAAGGCAAATAATGTATAGCGTGCGATCCAGGCCAACATGCCTACCGCCAACATCCACTTCACTCCCAGGCGGGTAAAAAAGAACGGCATCACGAGCATGAAAATGATTTCCGATACTTGGCCCAGGGACATGGTTGCCCCGATGACATC
>CALAPX010000042.1 GCA_937888355.1 uncultured Spartobacteria bacterium | reverse complement strand
TCGGCATCGAGAGCGTTTTGCTCATTGAGATCAACTTTAAGGAGACGGCGTTTCTCAGGATTCATCGTGGTTTCGAAAAGCTGTTTGGGATTCATTTCACCAAGGCCTTTGAATCGCTGGATCGTGAGGCCGCGTTTTCCGATTTCGATGATGCGCTCAAGGATTTCAGGGATCGAGAAGACCGGCTGCACCGTGGCTTTATCGCCCTCGCCTTCAAGGAGCTCGAAGAGGGGGGCATCATGATTAGAGAAATGCTCAACTTTGAGACCTTTCCTCGCCAGTTCATCGATGAGTTTTTGAACTGGGATAGCCTCATGAAGTTCAACAAGGCGTGCACGCCGGCGGATAGCGGGCTCTTTTGCCTTTGGAGCGGGTTTAGAGTCGACAGGCTCGCCTTCAGCGGCAGTTTCCGCAACCTCTACCTCAAAGAGGTTCAGGTCGGTATTCTCTGCAGCAAACTCACGCACCTGCTCCTCGCCAGGAAAATAGGTGACCCACTCCTCGTTGCCTTCGCGTACCTTTAACAAGTAGGTCGGCAGATCTCCTGTTTTTTTGTCACGCTCGTTGAGGAAGGACTCAAAATCTCCTCCATGCCGTTGGATCGAGTCGCTGTATTTCGAAAGACGCTGAAGCAAGTCGAGCATCTCACGGAGTTGGGTGGGTGTGAACGTCTTTCCATCGGCAAGGTTTTTGAGCTTCACCTCCTCGGCTCCAAGTGAGATGAGGATTTTATTCAAGGCGGCATCATCATCGACATACTCCTCACGCTTCTTGCGCTTGATAAGATAAAGCGGCGGGCAAGCGATATAGATTTTACCCAACTTCACAAGGTCGGGCATCTGCCGGTAGAAAAAGGTTAGTAGAAGTGTGCGAATGTGGGAACCATCTACATCGGCATCCGTCATGATAATGATGCGTCCGTAGCGGAGACGCTCGATATTGAATGACCCTTCTTGGTCTCCACCACCGATCCCTGTTCCAATTGCAGTAATGAGAGTTTGGACTTCGGTATTTTGAAGCACTTTATCGAGGCGGGCCTTCTCGACATTAATGATCTTTCCTTTGATAGGGAGAATCGCTTGATAACGACGGTCACGCCCCTGCTTGGCCGAACCACCAGCGGAATCGCCTTCGACGACGTATAACTCGGTAAGCGAAGGATCACGTTCCGAACAGTCTGCCAGCTTTCCAGGAAGGCCGCCACCTGTAAGGGCGCCCTTGCGAACAGTTTCGCGGGCTTTTCGGGCGGCTTCGCGGGCTCTGGATGCCGTGAGCCCTTTTTCAATGACGCGCTTCGCAATAGCGGGATTTTCATCAAAGAAGGTCATCAGATTCTCATAAGTGATCGAACTGACGAGGCCTTCGACTTCCGGGGTAACGAGTTTGACCTTTGTCTGGGACTCGAAACTTGGATTGGGATGCTTGATGGCCAGCACGCAAATGAGCCCCTCGCGGACATCGTCTCCACTGATGGAGGGGTCCTTCTCTTTCACGAGATTGTTTGCTTTTGCGTATTGGTTGATCGTGCGGGTCAACGCGGTACGGAATCCGGTCGAATGCGTTCCTCCATCAGGATTTGGGATGGCATTTGTGAAGCAAAGGATCTGATCATTGTAGCTATCATTGTATTGCAAAACGACATCCACATACATGTCGTCCGTGATCTCGGTCTGATCCTTGTTCTTGAAAGTAACTTCCCGTTTCCCCGAAATAACGATTGGTTTGGGGTGGAGGAGTTGTTTGTTCTCACCGAGCTGGCGGACAAATTCCTGGATCCCGAGCTTGTAGAGCCAGTGTTCGGCTTTTACCTGGTCCCCACGCTCGTCAGTGAGGGAAATTTCGAGACCTGGATTGAGAAAGGCCAACTCGCGCAACCGGGCGGCAAGCTTTGCAAATGCAAACTCGGTCGTGATTGTGAAGATGGTTGGGTCGGGCTGGAAGGTAATTAGGGTGCCGGTCTGCTTCTTGTTTTTGACTTCCCCGATCACATTGAGCTGCTGCTTGGTAACCCCACGCTCGAAAGCCATGTGGTATACCTTGCCATCGCGCATGACCTCAACTTTGAACCAGTCACTCAGCGCGTTGACGCATTTCGCGCCGACACCGTGCAGGCCACCCGAGTATTTGTAGGCCCCTTGGCCAAATTTTCCACCCGCATGGAGGTTTGTAAGAACAAGTTCAAGTGCGGAGATTTTGAATTTTGGATGAACGTCAACGGGGATGCCTCGGCCATTGTCACGGATCGAACAGGAACCATCGACATGGATTGAGACATCAATCTTCGAGCAGTAGCCGGCGAGATGTTCGTCGATCGAGTTGTCGAGGACTTCAAACACGCAGTGGTGGAGACCTCGTTCGTCTGTCGGCCCGATGTACATGCCAGGGCGCTGGCGTACACCGGCGAGGCCTTCGAGCTTGTCAATTTTAGAGGCGTCGTATTTTTCGCCTTCGGGAGCGGGATTTTGTTCTTCGGACATGCGGAAATGGAATGCGTTCAACTGGCTTCCGGCGCTTTGGCCAGAAGTGGCGAATAGTAGGGTGTCCACCTGACTGGGACAATATTTTTTTCGCTGCAGGCACATGATATTGGGATAAATCCATGCGCTACCCACAAGATGTTGGGTTGAATCATACTCCGCTAACATCTCAAGGTCTTTCTTTTTGAAGCCCTCCCGCCTCTCTTACCAATAACAACTGCTTGGCCGACATTTATGTGGAACACTAATAGAATGGCAATGAGATATAAATTATAAGTGGCTGAACTTATTTTGTTTAAAATTATTATTATTTATAATTTTGGTTAAATTATTCCCATGGCGATTTGCTGCTCTAAGCCGGGACTCTGGGAGTATCGATACCGGAGGAAAAATTAAGATTTTCGTTGGCAGGCCACATTCTCAACAAGTGAAATATCCTTCGCATCAAGCCAGTGCTCCAAGACCTTGCACTCCTAGGATGAAGAACGCATGGTAATGCCTTATGGGGGTCAGAAAATACTTCATGATAGCCGGAATTTTGGCGTTCTTCGCGGTTGCTCCGATTGAAGCGGATGAAGTCGTGCGATGCGTGCAACACCATCTCTCAACACTGGGATACTATAAAGGAACTGTGGATGGAGACGCCGGCAGCATGACTGGCGCTGCAATCAGGCGCTATCAGATCGCCAAGAACTTGAAAGTCACCGGGGAACTGAATCAGCAAATCCTCGAACACATGGGTTTGAATGCTTCTGCTCCTGCTCCCGAATACAAAGCTATCCGAGCACTTTTTCGAGGCAGTTCTCTGGCTCGGGCGGATGCCGCAAGACAGGTCGAGGCGCTACGTTTGACTCAACTCAAACTTGCTGAACTTGGGTACTATACCGGGGCCCATAACGGGCTACCGGGCACGGCTATGACCAGTGCGATCAAAGAGTGGCAGACAGCCCATAAGCTCCGCGCAAGCGGACTACTCGATTCCACAACTCTGACGGCTCTTGGTGTTTCAGCATCGCTCCCATGAGTAAAAATGATCGTATCGCGACATTTGTCGCCTCGTTGCCCCAACCTGATAAAATCGACCTCCATCCCTGCTATACCGGCTATTTCACTTGCTTCAATTCAGGCCAATTCTACGAGGCCCACGATGTCCTCGAGCACCTCTGGTTGAAATGCTCCGATAAAAACTATTTATTTTATAAAGGCCTCATCCAAATCGCCGGAGCATTTGTGCATTTGCAAAAACACTACGCTCGTCCAGAACACCCCACCGATGGCCGACGCTTACACCCAGCCGTCCGCTTGTTTGCCCTAGGCATTAAAAACATCTCACTATTCGCTCCCGTTCATATGAGTTTGGATATCTTGGCCCTCTGTGCCATGTGCAGCGAATGGAAATCCAGCATCGAACTCTCGGATTTTTTAAAAAACCCTTTGCTCCCAGGAGCCGGGCCGCGCATTGATCTGATCAGCCCGAGTTGAGAACATTTGCGGCAGCCAACTCCAGCACCTGCGCAGGAGACATCCCTTTTGCTCTCAAATCACGCAATGCGAGCCCACCACTACGCTTTGCAAGTCGCTGCCCAAGTGAATCACACACCAGCGGAGAGTGGAACCAAGCGGGCGCTTGTCCCCCAAGCGCCTCGTAAAGCAAGATCTGCCGCGCGGTGGACGTCAATAAATCCGCCCCCCGCACGACCTCGGTAATACCCATCTCAAGATCATCCACCACGACCGAGAGTTCATAGGCTGGAATGTCGTCCCTGTTCCAAACAAGGAAATCCCCGAAGTCCTCAAGCGCTGTTTTTTGGATATGCCCGAAATGCTGATCCTTAAAAACCACTACCCGCCCCTCTGGAACCCGAAAACGCCAATTCACTCCCGCTGGTGATTCGTAAAGGAGGGCATCCTCAACAGAAGCCCTCCAGCTGATTGGAAAGACCGCTTCATCACTATGCGGAGCGAGCACCGATACTTCCCGTCGCGAACGCACACAGGGGTAAATGAAGCCGCCATCACGAAGCCGTTGCCATGCCTCCAGGTACAATCTCTTGCGCTCACTCTGAAAGACAGGCGCCCCATCCCAGTCCAAGCCAAGCCATTTCAAGTCATCCACAGCCTCGCGAACGAAATGCCTCCGGCAGCGCTGGCGATCCAGGTCTTCAATTCTCAAGAAAAGACTCCCGCCAGTTTGGCGCGCTCGCTGGTGGGCGGTAAAAAATGTCAACGCATGCCCCAAGTGCAATCTGCCGGTTGGAGTCGGCGCTAATCTCCCTGCCGACCAATCCAACTCCTTCACAGTACAAAATCCCCCATCCATAAGATGATATAATATTTCTTAAACATAAGGATGACAGGAATGCTTTGACCCCTATTCTTTGGACTTTTCTCAACGCTGAACTCAATGCCGATGAAAATAAATCGCTCAGGCATCATATGCCGGACCTGACCACACAGATTATTCGAGGCCGAAAGGAAGCGTTCGAATTGGAGTCTGAATACAGGGTATTATACGATTCTCTCTCCTGTCCGAATGTCTATTTTTCTCCGGAGTGGGTCTACACTTGGCTCTTGAGTCTGGGGCGTTCCTACAACATTTGCTTCCTGACCTGTCGTGATAGCGGAACTCTTACGGGCGTGTGGCCGTTTTTTGAATACACTCAACCCGTATTTGGCACCGGCCTTATGCCTGTAGGCGCTCAAGTTGCCGATTCGTTTGATCCGATCGCCCGCCCAGACTGCATGGAAACAATGACGGCCGCCCTAATTCGCGCTGCAGAAGATTTCACCTTTATCTGGCTCCCTTTACTGACTCTTGACTTCACCCACAAATTACTAAAACCGGCACTCGCTGAAAAACGGCCGCGCCACATGCTACGTAAGCGCACTCCTCGCTTCCTCATCGGGCTGGATCACTTTTCGAGTTATCAGGATTTTCTTGATCGCGTCTTCGGTCCCAAGACAAGGCAAAGCCTGCGGCGTAAGGAACGAAAACTTCAGGAGGCCGGCGACTCGGTGATCTCGTTTCTCGAAGATCCGGAATCCATCGCTCCATGGCTTAAAAAAATCATGGACCTGGAGCTTGCCAGCTGGAAAGGGGAAAAGGGCATCGGCATTTTCCGAAGCGCCACACTTCGCTCCTTCTACCATCTATTATTGGAAAACCTAGCCTTTCAAAATCGCCTCCGCTTATCGATCTTAACAATCGAAAACCAGCTTGCTGCATATGAGATCGGCCTTCTTGGCCCCGATTCCTACTGCATGCATACCATCTCTTTCGCTCCCGAATTCGCCTCGATTTCCCCTGGGCGCCTACTGATGCTGAGATCTCTTGAACGCTGCATTCAGGAGAAACGGAAGGTGTACGACTTCATGCAGAATGACCAAGAGTTCAAACGCCAGATGTCGACAAATGAATCCAGCCTCTGGGACTGCATTCTTTTTCCAAAAAGTATAAAAGGGGCGCTCGTTTCGCTTTTGATTCGATTCGTTCATGCCTCAACCGAGTGGAGGAAGCGCCGCTTAAAAGCCAAACAAAGCACCTCACTGCCTACAAAAGTTGATCTCGTCGACTGATCATCCCAAAGCGACCTCTATCCCCCCTTGGCCGTTATCACCTTCGCACCACACGCCTCAACACCCACGTGGACTCAGGGGAGCCATCAAGCGGCAGGTTATAGGTCTGACTATATGTGTTACGAGACGGATCCCAATCGGTCTGCCAAAAATCATTTCCATGCACCGACTGGTCAAGAGGGTTTGATCTGCCATTTTCAAGCCGTTCCAGTAAATACCCTCCGGCAGATGGGAGTCCTTCAAAACGAACCGGCACAGCTCCAACTCCACCTTTGATCACAACGCGCACTGCAGAGGCCGTAGGATCGACTTTAATAAAAATAGGGTAATTTCTAAGCAGGTCTCCGCCCTCGACAGCAATTTGAAGATCGTTACCGACGGCCTCGCGATGAACGGTTTTCCATGATCGGGGATTTTCCACCATGTGCGCCCGGAAGAAATCGTTTGGACCATAATAATCCTCAGCTTCACATGGAAGGCCAACCCACTCGAGCTTCATCGAAACAGAATCACCCGGCGAGCTACCCTCAACACCCTCTGGAAAATCTAGAAAAACAGTCGCATTCGGTTCACCGGCCTTTTTACGAAGTGATGTGTAGATGGAAACTGTTGGATTCTCTGAGGATTTCCCCCCGAAAGTTGATTTGTAAGATCGAATGACCAAGGCCTTGCTCCCACTCGCCTTGCCTCCAGAATAATCGCTTGGCTTTCCGTCATCCTCTGGATCGTCATCGACTGGGCCAGCATGTCTGGATCCGGGAAATGCAATCCACCATGGCCCCTGTCCTTCCAATACAAATTTATCCAACACCACGTCCTGGAGCGTTGAGTCTGGATCCATTTCCAATTCCTTTAAAACCCCATCTCGGTTTCCTAAAACGATGTGTGGAATCACATACCCATGCGAATCTCCCATTTTGAAAAGCCATGAGTATCCCTTGGCGATTTTTTTGGATGCCAGCAGGGGCAACTGTGCTTTGAAAGTGTAATCAAGATCATGGAATGTCCGAACATAATCATCCGTCCGCAAGGTGCGAACCACGGCACCCACATCCACCTGCCTATCAACTCCATAATGGCCTTTGTAGACAGCTTCCGTGAGGCAGGGACCGTGGGACTGATATGCTGTTTTCATCCCTGTGAAATGAAGTTCCCGGCCATTTTCGTCAGCGACCCCTAGCCAATCCCCTCCCCAACCTGCATCTGTCCAGCCCCACATCTTACCCTCACCCCCATTCCTCACCATTAACAATCTTGAGTCGGTGACCATCTGTGATGTCAGCGACATATCGACATCGAAGCATTGTGTCTCTCCCCAGCACCCGATTGCCAACTGATCCCAACGGCCATTCCCTTTCGGGCGACCCATGGTATATCCCACAAGGCAAAGTTGGGCGTGGCTTGCAGAGGGGAGCGACCCATAAAACCCGTAGACCACTCGCAACTTGTACACTGTTTTTCCACTCTTTGCGGGCAACAAGGCGAATGTCCGTTGATAGCTGCGCATTGATTTTTCCTGATGATGCCAGTTTTTACTTAGCTGTAGGGGAATGCCTGTTGGGTTCCCTTCCTCATCACATAAAATTGGACACAATCCCGTGATATTGGCGACATCCCGCTGGTCTAATAAAAATGGGACCGTCACTGCGTCATTTTCATCATTCTGGATTGAAACCGTAAACTCGTCGTAATCACGAATATCAGTGTACCCCCTGACCCCCGCGCCAAACCCTCGAGCAAGCCCGCGGGCAGGAACTTCAAAGACAAAGCTATCCCAAGCATCAATAAATGTTGCCCTCGCCGCATCATTGCCTGAATCCACCATGAGAGAGACGCCTTTCGCCGAGAGTGATTCTCCAGTCACACCACACCTCAAGGAGAACTCCCGCGTTTCATATTCTTCCCAGAATTCATCGACCAAATAATCACGGATCCACTCTTTGTCACTGGCCGAGAATTTCAGGCTTAGAGCAAGAGACTCCAGTGATTCTTTGGGGGTAAGATATAATGTAAACGCCATCGATCCCGGCCAAGAAACGAATTGCAGATCAGCCTCCGCAGGAAATAAGTCTCCATCCTCGGCGCGAAACTCGAGATCCTTAAGAAGGTAGTGGTTCACAAATCTTCCCGATTCGAAGAGTTCAGCCGAATGCAACCTCCCTGTCCCCTCATCTCTCCCTGCTGCACATGACGTGGCGCGATATTTCTTACCCTTGAAATCTATTTCGAGCCGGAATTCGGCGCTCTTCATTTGCTCAAACAACTTCACCCCCTCCTGTACTCCACCCAGATATCCTAAGGTATCCTGAGAAAATGTACTTTCTTGCTTATCCTTGGCTTGACCGCCTTCAAGGCCCCGAGTGGTCTCTCCTTCAAAATTTGCAGCATTTTTATTCTCATCCTCAGATTTCGTTTCTTTAGTACGGGCGTTCTTGAGCATTTCCCATTGAAGATCGGAAAAATTTGTATCCGCTTTGGGAATTGAGATCTTCCGGTTTCCTGCAAATACATTAAGCTTTGTTCCCCAGTCGGATTCCACTCGAACTGTTTTACCCGCAGGGAGATTCATTTTCCCAACTTCCTTGCCATTCCACATTACTGGCACTTGGACAGGAACCTGCAATGTCACCTTTAGCGGAATCAATGGGGAGCTCGATGCGCTATTTTTCTTAAGGGGCTCTTCAGGGGGCAGTGCTTTTTTTGGGGTTCTTGGTGAAGCCGCCGAGGAGCTATGTGAGTGCTCTTTCCGTTCCAAAAACCAAGATTTTGCAAAATCCGCGACGTCCAAGGCAAAAGCAAACCGACTGGTCTCGATGCAAAGAATATCTGGATTTTCATCCTTCTTGGATTCCCTCCTCCATCCATTCACCCAATATGCGAAGGAATAATCTGCGGTGCTTAATGATGGCTCCCCATGATCAAGCGGCCCATCTCCACTCAAAGAATCACTCGCAAAAAGGAGCCCCAAGACTATAGCCGAGAGCAGTCGATTCATTCAGGCAAGCAAGTGATGTGAATCAATCTAAGCATTCAGATCAAAAGCTTGTGCAATCCACTCAATATACCAAACAAAAAAACGGAGCCGCCGGCAAGGCGACCCCGTTTAGTCGGGAAGGGAAACTGGTATTAA
>CALAPX010000041.1 GCA_937888355.1 uncultured Spartobacteria bacterium | reverse complement strand
CCCCTTCAGGGAGGGTATGCCATCCTCCATTGTGCTTTGAAGCTAGGGCATCCGAGGTGTCAGCCCGCTCGAGCACGGCAGCCACCACTAGGCCGGAGGGTTGGGTTGTCGGTAGGTCCTTTAGACTATGCACGGCCGCGTGGATCTCTCCACGCAGGAGGGCCTCCTCAAGTTCTTTTGTAAAAAGGCCCTTATCCAGTGGGCCAGGAGAGGTGAGGCTGACATCAAGGCGCTTGTCTCCGGTAGTTTTAATGATGCGCTCCTCGATAATGAGGGTGGGATGGGCGGCGCGGAGACGGGTCGCTGTTTCGCGTGTTTGGACAAGGGCGAGGGCGCTGCCGCGCGTGCCAAGGATCAATGGGTTCATCGGGGCATTGTGGGATGTTGGTGCATCCAAGTAAGAAAATCTCGGACGTGGCGATCGATAAGTTGCTCGCATCGGACGACCTCGGTTTGGCGAATTTCGATGGATTGGCGGGCGATCTGTTCCAGTGAATCCATATCGTAGAGGTAGACGTTATCGATAGTGTTTACAGAGGGATCGACATCGCGAGGCACGGCAAGGTCGATGATAAAGAGAGGGCGCTCGCGGTGGGATTGAAGGATTTTTTCGAGTTTTTCGCGTGTGACAATCGGGTGGGGCGCAGCAGTCGAGCAAATAAGAATGTCTACCTCATCGAAGGCTGTGTGCCAGTGATCAAAATGAACAGCAAGGCCGCCGATCGAGTCTGCAAGCGCGGCGGCACGGTCAAAGGTACGATTCGAGACGATGACGGTGCGCACTCCACGAGAGACAAGACTCCTTGCCACACGCTCGCTGGTTTCACCTGCTCCAAGAACCATGACCTTGCGGCCACTAAGGTCACCAAAGATTTTTCCGGCCAATTCCACGGCGACTGATCCAACAGAAGTCGAGCCGCGGGTGATGCGGGTTTCAGTGCGAACCTGCTTGGCGACTCGAAACGCTTGCTGGAAGAGCTTGTTGAGGCAGGCGTTCGTTGCCCCGTGGTCAGCAGCGGCACTGTAGGCCTGTTTGACTTGACCAAGGATTTCAGTTTCTCCGATCACCATCGAATCCAACCCGCACGCCACACGAAAAAGGTGGCGGACGCTCGGAAGCGAGTCGTGGCTGTAAAATGGAAGATCGGTGCAACCGGTTCTCTCCACAAGAAAGCGTCGAAGGCCATCCATGGCACGGAGCGGGCAAACGCTGGAAGCATAGAATTCCACCCGATTGCAAGTCGAGACGATCACTGCACCGAACAACCCATCGATGCGGCGAAGGCTTGAGAGGGAGGCCTCGAGTTCGTGGGTGCCTATGGCAAATCGCTCACGCACCTCTACGGCTGCATTGCGGTGGTTAATGCCGGCGCAGAGGATCGTCATTTCGCAGTGGAGAGGTGTTGGATTGCAGGAAGCGTGACGAGGATAAAGCCCAAGGCGACAAGTGAAAGAATGGCGGTTTTTCTCGGAGCCAAGGGATGGATTTGGCGTAAGAGGACGAGAATTCCATAAGCTACCCAGATGGTGGCCGATGTCCAAAACTTCAGGGTGTTTACCTGCATGCCGCTAAGAAATCCCGCAGCGAATGCCACGGTAAGGATGATAAGCCCGAGTAGGATGAGTCGCGTGTTGGCGATGGCGAGTTCAGTAATCGGCGGAAGGTTGTAAAGGAGGGAGCCTCCTTTGCGTTTCTTGAGTTGGCGGTCCTGTACAAGAAACATGAGGCCGGCAATGCCAGCGAGAGCGAAGGCGCCGTAGGCGATAAGGGAGAGAGCGGCATGGAATTCGATCCACGGATCGCGGGCAGTGGCTGGAATTGGATCGCGGGAGAGCGGAGCGAGTTGCGCCAGCAGGAGAAGAAAAAGGACAAGAGGAGAAGTGAACGTCCCGAGGAGTGACAACCGGTAGGCAGACCCCACGAGGAAATAAAGAAGCGCTGTGGCCCAGGCCATAAACAACAGGACGTCGAACAAGGAATACAACGGGCATGAACGCTGGACTTGTCCACGCATCCATAGGTCGAGAGACAGGAGCGCAAATGCACCCACCATAGACGCCAAGTTTACCCGGCCGGGTTGTATTTTCCCGGCACTCACGCGCACCAGCGTGTGTGCAAATCCTGCTATCAAACACAGGGTGGCTCCAGTCAGTAGGTAAAACTCCATGCGAGGTGTCAGTATGACTGGAAAGCGCGCTCTGTATCAATGCCGGGAGTGAGCGGAAATCCAGTTTGAAAAAAAATAAAAAAATTATTGCGTAGTGAAAAATATCAACTACTACTAACAACGTTCTGGGGGGAACAACAGCCCGCTGTAGCTATCGCTGCGGCGGGCTGTAACTTTTATAGGGTGTCTTGCTCTAGTGCTTTTTCTCGACGAGCAGGCGCCAATGGGGATCCGAGATCACTGCGCGAAAACCGGTGTGTATGGAGCTTGAATCAGGGCTTGTTTTCATGCGGGCGGCGGGGCGGTAACTGGCGCAATAGGAGGCGTCGCAAAGGAAGGATCCGCCGCGATTGATGCGTTTTGGGACGGTGGGCTCCATGGGATCGAAGCTGTCGGCGGGGCCCTTGGGATTCAGTGTGGTTTTTGCACTGTCAGCATCATGCTTGTAAGTGTCTTCGCGATACCAGTCGGAGCACCATTCCCATACATTGCCGATCATGTGGTGAAGGCCGTAGGGGCTGGGTGTGTCAGAGTCAACGGGCGCGGATAGAACATATCCGTCCAAGGCTTGGGGATGATGTGGAAAATCGCCCTGCCATAGGTTTGCTGGAAGGAAGGAGTCGGAGGGTGGGGTGTCACCCCAAGTAAAGCGGCGTGCGGGGTTGCCACCCAATGAGGCGTATTCCCATTCGGCTTCGGTAGGGAGTCGTTTCCCAGCCCACTTGCAGTAGGCGACGGCATCATCCCATGAGACATGGACGACCGGTAAGTTGTCATGCATTGAAGAGAGTCTGCTGTGTGGGCCGACCGGGTGTGTCCAATCCGCACCTTTCACCCACTGCCACCACAGCGAGTGGTTGTTGAGTGGCACTCGGTGGCCGGGGGGGGAAAAGACGAGCGAGCCTGGGACAAGAATGGAGTCATCCGGTTTAGGGGTGCCGGGGGGAAGTTGTTTTTTGAGTTCCTCCCAATCGGGGTTTTTCTCAGCAGTGGTGACGTAGCCGGTCTCCCCGACAAAGCGGCGGAATTCAGCGTTGGATACCTCAGTGGCATCCATCCAGAAGCCATCGACTTGTACCCTGTGAACGGGAAACTCATCAGGGCGGGCCTCCGGACCGATGCCTCCCATGTCGAATTCGCCTGCAGGGATCCAGACCATGCCGGGTGGATGAGGTTGCGGGGGCAGGCTGGAAGCTTCAGGAACAGTCGGTGAGGGTAATCCTTGCCCCTCAGACTTAAGGGTGGTGTCGGATGTGAGAGCGCTGGGGGCCGAGGTTTTATCTTGTGTGACCAAGGTTGCGGCGCGCGAGGATGGGGAGAGGCATTGCTCGGGTGTGGATGGCTCAACTTTTGCAACAGTTGAGGAAATCTGAGCGGCCAGTGCCAATGCAAAAATTGCCAGCAGGGAGAATGTGCAAAATGTCATACGAAAGAATTAAGCATGGTGGGGGAATCAGTTCACCTAACTAAAAAGGTCGGCTGGATGTTTTTCTTCTCAAAGGAGGGAGATGATAAAATGAGCGGTATCTTTTGCGCCATTAGGGTGTCCCAATCTGGTGGTGGCAAGGAGGCGCTCTTTGTAGCGTGTGCAGGAGGGCTCTGTAAGTGATGCAACTGCGTCTGCGATGGCTTGCGGAGTTGTGGCAAAATCACCAGCAGAATTTTCAATGAGAAGGCGGGCATTTCCCTCCTCTTGGCCAGGCACGATCTGGGTGATGATCATCGGAGTGTGTGCGGCTAGGGCTTCCTGAATGGTCGCGCCACCAGCCTTTCCGATCAGGATATGGTGGGAACGGATGAGTTGAGGCATGTCAGGTGTCCAGCCGTGAAGTTCAATCCGGCGGCCGAGTTCTTTGGCAAGGGCATCGAGT
>CALAPX010000040.1 GCA_937888355.1 uncultured Spartobacteria bacterium | reverse complement strand
AAAAGGCATTGATCGCCCCACGAAGTGACTCATCGCCCTTGCGCAGACCGATCGCCCAGGATTCGGCTTGGAGTGGATGCAGGAGAGATCGCGTCTTGGTGGGGTGCATCTGCGCGTTCTGCCACACACTCATCTGATCATAAAGAAACGCATCGGCATGACCCTGGATGACTTCCTGCACGGCGCTGGACTCTTTCTCCAACGCAAGAACCTTGGCGTGTTTGAGATTTGCTCTCGCCCAAACTTCTCCGGTTGTGCCTTGGCGCACGGAGACTTTATTCCCCGGCTGATCCAGATCCCTGATCCCGGTCAGCGGCGAATCCTTCGCCACCAGTAACGCAAGCCCGGTGGTCAGATAAGGATCGGAAAAAGCGATCGACTCCCTCCGCGCAGGGGTGTCGGTCATGGAGGAAATAATGCAATCGATCTTCCCAGTCTTCAGCGAAGGGATCAGCCCGGTGAATGGCAGATTCTCAAGCCGCACCGGCCGTCCCAACGATTCTCCCAGGGCATAAGCGAGATCGACACTCACTCCGACAGGCGTGCCCTCAGGCGTGATCGTTTCAAATGGCGGATAAGACAATTCCATTCCTACCACCAGTTCATTCGCGTCGCGGGAGGGGGAGCAGGCGACCAAACAAATTCCGAACACAAGCAGGACGATAAGACAGAAAAAATGCAGAGATCTTTGATGCGGCAATGGGATTGGAAAAAATTTTAGCACACACATGGGCTTTAACATCAGAGGCCCAAATCAAACAGTCGACGATAAATGCGTGAAAATTGCGATTGTGTCAGGCTAGCAACCTCAAGACTGCTGCATTCATCGCATGAGCCTGGGCCAATAGCGCCTCTCCCGTATCGCGAAACACGTGGGTGCTTGAATCGAGCAAGGAATCCTTGGCGCTTGTCGCATCGATGTCGTCCTCGCACTCCTCGGCCTCCCTGAGAGTATGGACTTTTTTCTGCAAAGCATGGTTCTCGTCACGCAGCCGGGTAATATCTCCCATTAACAAATCCTGGGCACTTGCCTCGGCGGGGCACTCTTCCAGCTCCTCACCGCCATAGATAAAAAGCCTTCCCCCCTTCAATGCATCGAAGGCTTCAGGACATTGACGCCCGAGCAAAAGAAATTCGGCATCACCCCCTAAAAGACGCGCTCCGTTAAACGTCTCGGCGGCCATTTGCCGCAAGTGCTCGTTCAATGCCTTGAACCCCGCTCCACCAGACGATGCTTCCACGGCAGCCTCAATGTGATTCAGGGCGGATTCCTGTGTTTCAAGATAGGCAAGCACCTCATCCATTGCTGCCAGACGATCCCGTTCGCAACGGATCTCCCACAAGCCATGCTCACCACCCTCCTCTAGCGACTCATCATCCCCGCACCTTGGGGGCCAGGCCGATTTGCGACCTGACCGCCCCCCGTTGCGGGCACCTTTCCTGCGCAGGCCGTATACGGGTGTCGGCGCAGGCAAACTGCTTTCGATGGAAAATGACATATCCGTGTCTCCTTTCGCGAATTCCGTTCCGCCTTCGAGTCACCAGGTTATTCCAGTGACTAAAGTTATTAATCGTCCACCTGAAGCGCGACTTTAGGGAATTTTTCTGAATCGGTTCATACCCACAAGCGACGGTCGAGTGTTCGGTATTGAATCGCCTCGCCAATGTGCTCGGAGGTGATCGGCTCGCTTCCGGCAAGATCAGCGATAGTTCGCGACACCTTGAGGATTCGATCATAGGCGCGCGCGCTTAAATGTAGGTCCTCCATTGCATGGCGGAGCATTTCAGTGGATTCCGCATCGAGCGCGCAGCATTCTTTGATGCGCTTGTGTGCCATCCGCGCATTAACTGGAGGGGTGGAGGCGAAGCGGCGTTGCTGCACAGCTCTGGCTTTCAGGACCCTCTCGCGAATCGCGCTGGAGGGCTCCCCAGCTATGCCCCCGGACAGTTCTTTGAATACCACTGCGGGTGCCTCAACATGGATATCGATTCGGTCAAGAAGCGGACCGGAAATCCTATTTCGGTAACGCTCGATCTGTGCGGGTGAACACCGGCACTCGCGCTGTGGGTCCCCAAAATACCCGCAAGGACAGGGATTCATAGCCGCCACGAGCATGAATCCGGCAGGAAATGTCATTGTGCCTGCCGCGCGACTGATCGTGACAGTACCATCCTCAAGAGGTTGGCGCATGACCTCAAGCGTCGAGCGTTTGAACTCAGGCAACTCATCAAGAAAAAGCACCCCGTTGTGAGCGATACTGACCTCCCCCGGCGTTGGGTTCGTGGATCCTCCTAGGAGACCGACATCGCTGATCGTGTGGTGCGGTGAGCGGAATGGACGGGTGGACACAAAGGCATGCGATGCATTAAGGAGCCCGCACACGCTATGGATCCGTGTTGTTTCAATTGCCTCGTCGAGCGACATGGGCGGAAGCACCGTGGGAATGCGCTTGGCGAGCATGCTTTTTCCCGAACCCGGAGGACCGATGAGAAGAAGATTGTGACCTCCAGCCACAGCGACTTCGATTGCGCGCTTGACCTGGTGTTGCCCTTTGACCTCAGAAAAATCAAGCTCGTCAGAGAATCCGGTGGCCAGCAAAGAGGCAGCATCGCCACGCAAGGGGGCAATCTCTCGACGGCGGGAGAGGAACTCGTAGGCCTCACGGAGCGTTGAGACGCCATACACATCGACACCATCGACAATCGCAGCCTCGGGGGCATTCTGCAACGGGAGGACAACCGCCTTCATCCCCCTCGCCCGCGCCTCGACAGCAATCGGCAGCGCGCCTTTCACTGGGCGAATCTCCCCGGTCAATGCCAACTCGCCGGCAACAAAACACCTCTCCAAGCGCGGCAACTCTGCGCGCTCGGCCGCTGCGATCATCCCCAAGGCGATGGGCAAATCGAAACTCGGCCCCTCCTTTTTAATGTCGGCAGGAGCTAGATTGATTGTTGTACGCTCCCTCGGCCACCGAAACGCACTATTCGATATCGCAGTGGCCACGCGATCCTTGCTCTCTCGAACCGCAGCGTCAGGCAAGCCAACGACAATCACCGACGGATTCCCTGACCCTGTGTTCACCTCGACCTCAACAGGAACAGCATCCACCCCTTGTAAAGCCGCAGAAAAAACGCGTGTAAGCATATCGGTTAGGATCAAACTACGATCCACCCCCCTTTCGCAACCGATATCGAACGACAAAAAAAGGGGCGGATTTTCATCCGCCCCCTTTTTCAAAGATTCAATCAGTACCTGTAGTGCTCAGGCTTGTAGGGCCCGTTGATAGGCATTCCAAGATAGTCGGCTTGGTCTTTGCTAAGCTTGGTCAGCACCACCCCGACCTTCTCAAGGTGCAAGCGGGCAACCTCCTCATCAAGATACTTTGGCAGGCGGTAGACAGTCTTTTTGTATTTTGCCTTGTTCTGCCAGAGGTCGATCTGGGCGAGAGTCTGGTTTGTAAAGGAATTCGACATGACAAAGCTTGGGTGACCCGTGGCGCAACCGAGGTTCACCAAGCGTCCATCTGCAAGCATGTAAATGCTCTTTTTTCCGCCGGGAAGGTAATAGCGGTCGTATTGAGGCTTGATATTCTCTATCCGGACTCCCTTGTGGCCTTTGAGTTGCTCGACTTGGATCTCATTGTCGAAATGCCCGATATTGCAGACAATCGCCTGATCTTTCATCGCCAACATGTGCTTCAGGGTAATGATGTCTTTGTTTCCGGTCGTCGTCACATAGATGTCCCCGACGCCTAGGGTGCTCTCTACGGTATTGACCTCAAATCCTTCCATCGAGGCCTGAAGTGCGTTGATCGGATCGATTTCTGTAACGATAACACGGGAACCGTAGGCGCGGAGCGAGTGGGCGCTTCCCTTGCCAACATCGCCGTATCCGCAAACCACTGCAACCTTGCCGGCCAGCATGACATCAGTAGCACGCTTGATTCCGTCCGCGAGCGACTCGCGGCAACCGTAAAGATTGTCAAATTTCGATTTCGTGACCGAATCATTCACATTGATCGCCGGCACGAGGAGCTTCTTCTGCTCGGCGAGTTGGTAGAGGCGATGCACCCCTGTCGTTGTTTCTTCTGAAACGCCTTTCCATGACTTTGCAATCTTGCTCCAAAAGCCGGGGCGCTCCTTGGCGACGCGGCGGAGGAGGGCTTTCACTACTGTCACTTCATGGCTATCGGCAGGCTGATATGCCCATTTGTCTCCGTTTTCAAGTTCCACTCCCTTGTGAATCAGCAATGTCACGTCACCACCATCGTCCACAACTAGTTCGGGCCCTTTGTCGCCTGCGAACGTAATCGCCTTGAGCGTAAGTTCCCAGTACTCCTCAAGCGTTTCGCCCTTCCAGGCAAATACAGGAGTGCCTGTCTTGGCGATCGCGGCGGCTGCGTGGTCTTGCGTGGAGAAAATATTGCAACTTGCCCAGCGGACATCCGCCCCGAGATCATTAAGAGTTTCAATCAACACCGCAGTCTGAATCGTCATATGTAACGACCCGGTGATGCGAACGCCTTTGAGCGGTTTTTGCTTTGCGTATTTTTTGCGCACGGCCATGAGGCCTGGCATTTCATGCTCAGCAACACTGATCTCCTTACGCCCCCACTCGGCGAGGGCAATGTCGGAAACGATGTAGTCTGAACCCTTGGGCGTTTGTGCCGAATATTTAGCGAGATTGGCCGTGGTGGCTGCGATCTCCGAGAGGACAGCGGCAGCTGCAGACGAGGATTTTTTGGATTTGGTAGGCATGATTTTTATAATTTTATCTATCAGTTTTTTCGGGAGTTACTTGACTGCTTTTTTAAGCGCGGAAACCTTGTCGATTTTCTCCCAGGTGATTTCCTTGTCGCTCTTGCCAAAGTGGCCGTAGTTGGTGGTTTTGCTGTAGAACGGACGAAGAAGGTTGAGTTGCTTGACGATGTCGGCAGGCTTGAAGCTGAAGACAGCTTTCACAGCCTTCTCGATCTTCACTTCATCGACCTTGTTTGTGCCAAATGTATCGATGTGAATACTTACTGGCTGAGGATGTCCGATCGCATAAGCGAACTGGACCTCGCAGCGGTCAGCAAGCCCTGCGGCAACAACATTCTTCGCGACGTAGCGTCCCATGTAGGCGGCACTGCGGTCGACTTTTGATGGGTCTTTGCCGGAGAAGGCTCCCCCGCCATGCCGTCCCATGCCACCGTAGGTGTCAACGATGATTTTGCGCCCTGTTAATCCGGAGTCACCCTGAGGGCCGCCGATAACAAAACGTCCGGTCGGATTGATGAGGAACTGGGTCGTGGCATCGAGAAACTGTTTCGGGATCACCTTCCTGATGACGTTATTAATGATGAAGCGCCGGATTTCCTCGGTTTTCACGTCCTCGGAGTGCTGAGTCGAGATGACGACATTGGTCACACGCACGGGCTTGTTGTCCTGGTAGAGTACCGAGACTTGGCTTTTCGCGTCGGGGCGGAGCCACTTCACCTTGCCCGACTTGCGAATCGCGGTGAGTTCGCGGCCGAGGCGGTGGGCGAACATGATCGGCGCGGGCATCAACTCGGGAGTCTCGTTGCAGGCGTAACCGAACATCAACCCTTGGTCGCCAGCCCCCTGCTCATCGGTGTCCTTGCCATCAGCCTTCTTGGCATCCACGCCCTGTGCGATGTCGGGGCTCTGGCTTGTCAGGAGGTTCGAAATGAAGACGCGGTCTGCATGAAAGACATCGTCGTCGTTCACGTAGCCGATGCCACGTATGGCTTTGCGGATGATGTCCCCGACATTCAACACGCTGTCGAGTGGTGCACCCTTTATTTTCGGAATCGTGATTTCACCCCCCACAACCACGGTGTTGCTTTTAACAAAAGTCTCACAAGCCACTCGGCTGGTTTTGTCGATCGCAAGACAGGCATCGAGGATCGCATCGGAAATGGTATCGCAAACCTTGTCAGGATGGCCTTCGCCAACGGACTCGGAGGAAAAAATATAACTACGGGACATGGATTTGATTCGGGTTGAGGTTAAACTTTACGTATCTACGTATCTGGATATATGAATATGTTTTTATGGCGTCAATCCTGAAATCGCTTCGCGTGCTCTCCGACCCAGTGAGGTTGAGATTGCTACTCCTCCTGAATATGGAGGAACTGACCGTGGCGGAGCTTCAGGAAATCATCGGCCTCGCACAATCGCGCATCTCCTCGGGTCTTTCCCAACTCAAGGGAGAGTCCCTCGTTGAGGACAGACGCGTGGGAAAAAATATTTTCTACCGAGCTTCAGAAATTCTGGGAGATGCCACCCTCGCTGTGCTTGCCGAAGCTCGGCAAGAACTGAAAGAGACGGATAATGATATGGCTCACTTGGCATTTGTGCTTAAGAAACGCAAAGACCTCGCTGCTGAATACTTCAACAAGCTCGCCGGGCGCTTCGGGCGCACATACGTGCCAGGTCGCTCATGGGAAGCTCTCTCGCATGCCATGCTCCGACTTCTCCCCCCCATGGTGATTGCCGACTTGGGTGCCGGCGAAGGGACGCTATCCCAACTGATGGCTCGCACCGCAAAACGCGTCATTGCCGTGGATAATTCAGAAAAGATGGTCGAATTCGGCTCGGCGCTGGCCAAGGAACATGGATACCACAACCTCGAATACCGCCTCGGGGATCTGGAGGATCCTCCTATCCAAAGCGCAACGGTGGACCTCGCACTCTTCAGCCAAGCGCTCCACCACGCTTCCACGCCTCAACGGGCCATTGATGCCGCTCACCGCATCCTCAAGCCAGGCGGTCAGCTCCTGATTCTCGACCTCCTAAATCATACCCAAGAACAAACCCGAAAACTCTACGCTCATGTCTGGCTGGGCTTTTCGGAAATCGAACTGCACCGCCTCCTCAAAAAATCGGGATTTTCTAAAATTGAAACCTCGATTGTTTCACGCGAACCCCAAGCTCCTTTCTTTCAAACCCTCCTGGCCACAGGAGAGAAGTAACCGCCCGCTCGTCGCCCGGGCACAGATTCACTTCAAACAGAACCCCTTTTCTGTGCAGCCGGATTTAGACATTACTAGCCCCCGTGTGCGCCCACAGTGGCAATCATCATGCACACTAGGAAATCACGTTGAAAATCAACCAAGGGGTTTCAACCATGAAGTCTAGTGTCACTCAATGACGCTTGTTCATGGCTGCAGTGAACCAGTCAGGTTGTGCCGGGCCGGATGTTGTCTCGCGCCGTTTTTGAGGGGGCAAGCCTCCACCCCCGCTGCGGCTTCGCGGAGCGGCGCCGATCTCAGGGTTTGTTTTCAAAGAAAGGCTGATTCGTTTACGCTCCAGATCGACCTCAAGCACGGTGGCCATGACCTTCTGCCCAACCTTCACGACATCGGAGGGACTTTTCACAAACTGGTCGCTGAGTTGGCTGATGTGCGCCAATCCGTCTTGATGCACACCGACATCAATAAATGCCCCGAAGGCGGCCACATTCGTTACGATTCCGGGCAGTTTCATGCCGGGGTTGAGATCCTTGACATCCATTGCCTCTTCAGAAAACGCAAACACCTCGAATTGCTTTCGGGGGTCGCGCCCGGGCTTGGCGAGTTCCTTGACGATATCCTGCAAGGTTGGCAAACCAACCTCGGGAGTGATATAGGCGTCTAGCTTGATTGCGCTGCGTCGTGCTGGATTCTGCAACAACTCACCGACAGAACACCCGAGGTCTCCAGCCATGCGATCGACCAACGGATAGCGCTCAGGATGCACTGCACTGGCATCAAGGGGATTTTTCCCGTTGCGAATCCTCAAGAATCCGGCTGCCTGTTCAAACGCCTTGGGCCCAAGCCCGGACACCTTCAACAATTCCTCTCGGGACTGGAATGCTCCGTTGGCGTTGCGGAAGTCGACTATCCCCTGCGCGGTGCGATTGTTAAGACCTGATACATAGCCAAGCAGGTTCGCGCTGGCAGTATTCAATTCAACACCGACATGGTTCACGCAGGAAACGACTGTATCGTCCAGCGAGCGCTTGAGCGCTGATTGATCCACATCATGTTGATATTGACCGACACCGATCGACTTCGGATCAATTTTGACCAACTCCGCCAGAGGATCCATGAGTCGTCGACCGATCGAAATGGCGCCTCGCACAGTGAGATCGAGATTGGGAAATTCCTCGCGGGCGACTTCAGAGGCCGAATAAATCGAGGCGCCGGATTCACTGACGACAACCACCGCGACAGAAGAGGGAAAACCCAATGCCCGCACAAATGCCTCGGTCTCACGGGACGCGGTGCCATTGCCGATAGCGATCGCCTCGACCTTTAATCGGCTCACCACCGACTTCAACACCTCGGCTGCCTCAGCTCGTTCGCGCGCCCCTCGCTCTGGGTAAACCACTTCATGCGTGAGAAGTTTTCCCTGTGGATCGAGCACCACCATTTTGCAACCGGTACGAAAACCAGGATCAAGCGCGAGTACCGTTTTTTGCCCAAGTGGGGAGCCCAACAGCAATTCTCGCAAGTTTTCAGCAAAGACGCGAATCGCCTCCTCATCGGCTTTCTTTTTGTAAAAAAGCCTCGCCTCGCCCTCCATGGAAAAGCCCAACAGACGCTTGAAACAGTCTTGGGCAGCCATGCCAACCTGTAGTGCGGCGGGGTGGGCCCCTTTCACAAACAAGTGGTCCAATATCGATAATGCCTCTGATTCGGGCGGGGTGATCCTTGAAAAAAGCATCCCCTCCGACTCTCCACGCCGGATTGCCAAAAAGCGGTGTGAGGGACAACTCTCAACAGGTTCGCTCCAATCAAAGTAATCTTTGAACTTCGCCGCCTCGGTCTCCTTGTCGAACACGACCTTGGATTTCAGCACACCCTTGGTGAGGTAAAGTTGGCGCATTGAGGCGCGGGCCTCAGCGGAATCGTTGATTCGTTCGGCTATGATATCCCGCGCGCCAGCTAAAGCCGCCACCGCATCAGGCACTTCGTTTTCTACGGATACATAAGCAACCGCCTCGGCCTCGGGATCTGTTACTGGCGATTGCTCCCAGAGCAATTCTGCCAAGGGTTCCAGACCTTTTTCTTTCGCGATCGTTGCCCGTGTCCGTTTCTTGGGACGGAAGGGTAAATACAAATCCTCAAGAACCGACAGAGTTTTTGCTCCGTCGATCTTCGACTGCAACTCCAGCGTAAGCAGGTTGCGTTCGGTCAGTGACCCGATGATCGAATCCCGGCGCTTGTCTAGTTCCGCAAGATCGTTCATGCGATCCCGGATGAGGGCGATCTGAACCTCGTCCAATTCGCCGGTGCGCTCCTTGCGGTAGCGGGCGATGAAGGGCACAGTCGCGCCCTCCTCGAGTAATACAGCGGTGGCGGCTACTTGGCGGGGTTGGAGACTCAGCTCCTGGACAATTTGAAGAAGATGTTTTTCAAGCATTGGGAAAGGGTGGGTTGACCGGGGCGAAACGGAGGGCTTTTCAAGCCGTGAGCACGGGACTGCCGGCGGGCGAGACCTCACGCAATCGCGAGATCACTAGAGGAATGGCTTTGCATGCGGCATCGATATCAGCCTCGGATGTCAGCCTCCCTACGGAAAACCGGAGACTGGAGCGGGCCATGTCATTGGAGAGTCCCATCGCCTTCAGAACATGGGATGGGTGTACCGAACCACTAGAGCATGCGGATCCTGCCGAGCAGCAGATACCGCGTTCATCGAGCAAAATCAGAGCCGCCTCGCTCTCGATGCCTTCGAAGGAAAGGTTGGAGGTGTTCGGAAGTCTCAGGTCTGCATGACCGTTCCGCACCACCCCGGGAATCGTAGAGAGGAGATGACTCTCCAAGCGGTCTCTAAGATGCTTGAGGGTGGAGGTATCCAGCGGGATCCCGGCAAGCTCGGTAGCTTTTCCAAAGGCCACGATGGATGCTACATTCTGAGTTCCGCCACGGCGCCCCTCCTCCTGACTGCCACGAAGAAGCGGTGTATAGCGGACACGTCTATTCGCATACAGCGCGCCAACACCCTTGGGCGCATAGATTTTGTGCCCTGAAAAACTCACGAACTCGACTCCGAGCGAGTCGAGATCGATCGGCACCTTGCCAAAAGCTTGCACCGCATCGAGGTGGAGGACGACTTTATGCCGATGCGTGATGGATGAGATTTCCTCCACGGGAAAGAGCACTCCGGTTTCATTATTGGCCCACATAAGCGAGACGATTGCCGTCTCGTCAGTGATCGCTTTTTCAAGGTCTGCCGGATCAAGTAAACCCAAGGAATCGACCGGGAGCCAAGTGATCTCATATCCGCGCTGCGCGAGATGCTCGCACAGCTTCACTGTCGCACTGTGCTCAACCGCGCTGGTTACGATGTGGCGCTTATCTGGATCCAGAGCCAACGCCGAAAGGATCGCCGTGTTGATTGATTCGGTGCCGCAACTCGTAAAAATGACCTCCCCCTCCTGGCACCCGGCAAGTGCAGCAACACGTGCACGGGCATCATCCAACGCAGCCGAGGCCTGTCTTCCGAGGCGATACACACTGGAGGGATTTCCATAACTTTCGCACAACCATGGCAGCATGGCCTCAAACACCTCGGGGGCCACCTGTGTCGTCGCATTGTTGTCGAGATAAGTCACGGAACTCATAATTGGAGTTTTTTCCAGTATCTTTTAAGGTCTCTCATTGCAACCCATGCGTGCGTCCGACCGTGTCATCACTCCTGAAATTCTCGATTCTCTCGACCCTCAAGATCCGAGAGCGATCCGGAGCAGGCTCGACCTCTCCCTCATCGACAAGGCTATGGGGAATTCGCGCTGGATCACCCGCACAGTGGCGCGCTGCTCCCATGCCCGCCATGGCATCCTCGAACTCGGGGCAGGCTCCGGGCATCTCTGCGAACGCCTCCAGCGTACCTTGCCTCAAAGCAACGTCACTGGTCTCGATTTCATTCCAAGGCCGACATCGCTCCCTGCAGGCATCCAATGGAAATCGGGAGATTTTTTTGAGACCTTGCCCACTGTTCATGGCAGCGTGTGTATTGGGAGCTTGGTGTTGCACCACTTCTCTGCCAATGCCCTCCGGGAGTTGGGGCGCCGCTTGAGCAGGTTTGAATTACTTATGTTTGCTGAACCCCTCCGCTCTCGCATTACACTGGCGGCGGCATCGCTTGTCTCCCCGTTCGTTGGAGAAGTTACACGACACGACATGCCTGCAAGTATCCGCGCGGGATTCCTGCCGGGAGAACTTGCCTCCATCCTTCACCTTGATTCCGCCCATTGGATAATCCGTGAAACTTGGACTTGGTGCGGGGCGATCCGCTTCTCCGCGTCCAAGAAAAATCCATGAAACACCCAATTGTTATAGCGGGCGGGGGATTGGCTGGACTTTCTCTGGCTATCGCCCTGCGAACACGCGGGGTGGATGTCACCCTCCATGAAGCAGGCATCTATCCACGCCACCGCGTATGCGGAGAGTTCATCAGCGGCGTTACCAACGAAACACTTGATACCCTTGGCATCGCCAAAGCACTCATGAACGCCACCCCCCTCTCCTCGGCTGTCTGGAATGATCATCGTGGCCGCGTTTGTGAAATTCAGGTCTCTGGCCGGGGCATCTCACGGTGGATCCTTGATGACACTTTGCAACGGCAGTTCACCTCCTTGGGAGGAAAGATCACAACCCAATCTCGCATTCTCCCCTCCTCAGGCACAATTTGGGCCGCTGGACGTCCTCGCCGTTCCGGCCCTTGGATCGGCTTGAAATGCCATGCCACCAAACTTTCCCTCACCCACGACCTTGAGATGCATCTGGCCTCAAATGGTTATCTCGGCCTTGCAAAGATCGAGGAGGACAAGGTGAATATTTGTGCCCTCTTCAAAAAACCCACCCCTGCGGGAGCCAAAGGCACAAGCCTTCTCACCGCAATGCTCCGTGAGTCCGGATTGAACGAAACCGCCGATCGCCTAAATGCAGCAACGCTACACGAATCAACATTCTGCGGGGTGGCAGGATTCCAAACCGGCCGACAACCCTCTTTTGGGTTTTCTATCGGTGATGCCACCCACATGATCCCCCCATTAACCGGAAACGGAATGTCGATGGCCTTTGAATCCGCCGAAATTGCCCTGCCCCACGCGCTGAACTATGCACGCGGTGACTGTTCGTGGGACGCCGCTGCTGCGTCTTGCACCTCGCAACTCGATACCCGGTTTCGCACCCGCATGATTGCCAGCGCAGGCATTCACCACTTTCTTACCGCCCCTGCGACATCCCGTGTGGCAACCACCCTGGCGAGAACCAGACTTCTCCCGATCAACCCACTACTCCATCTCTTGCGCTGATGTATCTTCAATCAATCGCCACGGCTTTCCCGCCTCACAACTTCACCCAGGCCGAGTGCCTCCAAATCCTCAAATCTTCGGGCACAGTCAACTCACTTCGCCAGCGCTCACGGGACCTCCTTGAAAAAATCCTCACCGGCGACTCGGGGATATCAACCCGCCAATTTTGCGATCCCGACCTGCCAAAACTCTTCCATGCGGACGCTGGGGAGCTTCACCACCACTTTGAAACCCACGCCCCAACCCTCGCTTCAGCAGCCCTCTTGAAGGCCTGCGACCGCGCAGGAATTCCGCCTTCTTCAGTCGATGCCCTTCTGGTCTGCACCTGCACTGGTTACCTGTGCCCGGGCCTCAGCAGCTACATCTCAGAACATCTCGGCATGAAACCAACCGCCTTGCTCCAGGACTTCCTCGGCCTAGGCTGCGGGGCCGCCCTCCCCCTCCTGGAAACCGCCCGCGGCATTCTTACGGCCAACCCCGATGCAACTGTGGCAACAATCGCTGTGGAAATTTCCTCGGCGGCATTTTATTTGAATGACGACCCTGGCGTTCTCATCAGCCTTTGCCTGTTCGGTGATGGGGCTGCTGCCGCTCTCTGGCGTCACCATGCTAGTGGCGATCAATTCCGCTTTCATGGATTCCAAACTCTCCACCAACCAGCCCATCGCGAAAAGATCCGCTTTGTGAATGCCGATGGCCGACTGAAAAACCAACTCCACCGCGAGGTTCCGAGACTCGCAGCCGATGCCGTTTCCCAACTTTTTCAGAAAAAATCCACCATCCCCGAACGTCTTGTTGCCCATACTGGAGGAAGGGATGTCATTCTTGCCATCGAGAATCTCCTCCCCGCCCACCCCCTCGAGGAAACCAGAGCCGTCCTGCGCAATCACGGAAACATCAGCAGCCCAAGTGTCCTAGCTGCTCTTGAGAACTCCCTGGCCACACATCCCAACACACAAAACATCTGGATCACTGCGTTTGGTGCCGGATTCTCAGCCCACGCTGGCGAACTTACCCGCGACTGATTTTCGATTTATGTCGAGAGTCATCTTCCACATCGACATGGATGCCTTTTACGCATCTGTCGAACAACGGGACAACCCACACCTCTCCGGTCGACCGGTCATTGTTGGAGCCTTACCGGAGCGACGGGGCGTTGTTTGCGCGGCAAGTTACGAGGCGCGCGCCTTTGGCGTTCGCTCAGCCATGCCATCCCGCACCGCACAACGCCTTTGTCCACAGGGGATATTTTTATACCCGCGTGTGGATGCATACCGCGTGGAATCCCATGCAGTCATGGCTCTGCTCGCACGCTTCGGTGCACAAATCGAGCAGGTCTCGGTAGATGAGGCCTATCTCGACATGAGCCACCACTTTGAGACATTTACAACAGCTGATGCCTCCTCGCTCGCTCTCGAGATAAAATCACTCATCCTCCGAGAACGCCGCCTCACCGCCAGCATTGGAATAGGCCCGAATAAACTTCTTGCGAAAATCGCAAGCGACCACCGGAAGCCTGACGGTTTGGTCTGCATTACCAACGAGAACAAAGTCGACTTTCTCCGGCCTCTTCCGGCATCAGCTATTCACGGCGTCGGCAAAGTCACCGCCGATGCGCTCTCCTCAGCCAGCCTTCACACCATCGCCGACATCCAAGATCACAAAGGCGACCTGCGTGCTCTTGTCGGATCGTTTGCGCACAAACTAAACCAGTTCGCTTTCGGGGAGGACGACCGCCCACTCGACATCGATGGCGCAGTGAAGAGCATCAGCGCCGAAGAAACCTTCACCCATGACACCGCCGACCGCCGACTGATTGTTCCGGCTTTAAAAAATCAGGCTGCCGAGATTGCAGCCAAGCTCACCCGCGAACACCTCGCCGCCCGCACGATCCAAGTTAAAGTCCGCTACTCCGATTTCACCACGCTTACCCGCCAATACACGGTTGAGGATCCCATCGAATCGGCTGATGACATTTATACCATTGCCTGCGCAATCCTCCGGCGCACACAACTGGTCAAGCATCCACTGCGCCTTATCGGTCTCGGAGTCTCGGGACTCGGCCTTCCAAGCACCCAACTGAGCCTTCCTCTTTAAGTCAATTTCCCGTCACATTCACTGCGATGCGTCGTGTATGTGAGGCTCTCCGGTGCTCGAACAAATAAAGCCCCTGCCATATCCCTAAAGCCAACTTCCCACCCGCGATCGGCACCACTTCACTGGTGCGAGTGAGCGCCATGCGGATGTGTGACGTCATATCGTCGGGGCCCTCGAGCGTGTGCTCATAGCCTTCTGCCTCCTCTGGCACCAACCTCTCGAAATACCTTTCCAAATCACGTGCGGCAGTCGGGTCTGCATTTTCAAAAATCACAAGACTAGCGCTTGTGTGGCAAACAAAGATCGTAGCTACTCCGTCCCCGCAATCTGCGTCTCTCACTGAGAGCTCAACCTTGGCGCTGATGTCGTAGAGCCCCTTCCCTCGCGTCGTCACTTCGAAAAACGTCGTTGTCGATTTCATGAGACACCCACTCTACCGCTTCACAGGCTGCTGTGGAGCCGCAAAATCACCTAGAAAGGGATTTTTTGCATCGTCACCGAGTGACGGGGCGTAGAACATACCTGAAGCTAATCATGACTATCCAAGAACAAGCCGCACGACGTATTTTCCCGACATTCCGACTCACGAACCTGCTTAAAAGCACCTTCACCCCCCGCGTCGGCCAGAAGATCTGTATTCTCATCGATCTCCCAGACCTCTCACTGATGAAGGATTTTGCCTTTCTGAAAATCCCCGAACTCACCATCCAGCGCAATGCGATCCAGTTTTTCCAAACCCCACTCAACTCGGGCGTCATGGATGAACTTGGTCTCACTGGCGGCGAGATTTTTGCCTACAAGACCACCGGCGGCAGCAACCTCGACCTCCCCGAGTCAGCCATGACTCCTGAAGGCAAGACCGTGAGCCTCGAAAAGGACGTCTACCCCCACTACGACATCATCCTCTGCATTTCTACCTACTCCGCCACCGCTCCCCTCACCGCTTCGGCGAAAGTGCATAAATTCCGCGGAGCCACCCTCCATGGTGTCAATCCCACCATCCTTCGTACTGGCCTCGCTGTCAGCTATGACGATGTCAGCGCCGATGCCGAAAAAATGCGCCTCGGCATGACAAAGGCCGACTGGGTCGAAATCGATTTCCATTACGCAGGACATACTCACACTCTTCACTTAGAACTCTCAAATCAGGAGGCACAGAAAAGCCATGGGCTTTGCCGCGGTGATGAGCCAGATGTCGCCAACCTCCCTGCCGGCGAGATTTATTTTGTACCCACCGGAGCCCGCGGTGCATTCCCCATGCGCTATGAGGATGGCACCATCGCCCTCATGCATGTCTCTGGCGGACGCATCCGTAATGCCGAACTCCTGAACGGCGACCCCTCCGTCGTCGAAGCCCACAACGCCAAACTCGTCTCCGATCCCGTTACCGGAGAACTCGGAGAGCTCGGCTTCGGAACTCAAATCCTTCCCACCTCGGGGCGCGACATTCAGGACGAAAAAATCCGCGGCACGATCCACGTCGCCACCGGCCGCAGTGACCATCTGGGAGGCTCCCTCACACCCGACAAATTCGCCGAGCACCTCAACGCCACACACGACGACATCCTCTTTGCTCCGCACAAGACCCCTGAGATCTGGGTCACACAAGCCCGGATGCACCGCGATGGAAAAACCGAAGTTCTCATCGAAAACTTCGAACCCTCCGCTTACATCCAAAGCCTCATTGCCGCCTCGTAGCAGGAGGCATCCCGTTGCAGGTCTAATCGGTTTTTAAAGACCTACATAAAAAGTACAGCCCGCCGCAGCGATAGCTACAGCGGGCTGTTGTTCCCCCCAGAACAATTTAGAAAGCTACAGGGCTTTTCAATTCCTGCAAGTTTTTTTTTAGAAAATCTGAGTTTTTTTCCAATAGCATCTTCTTTCCTTTGGAAAAACCTCCGATGGTTTTGGAATCGTGGGATTCAACCTGCCAGCCAAATAAAAAAATCTCCCTGATTTCCGACGTCATCGAATATGACCCGCATCTAACAAATCCAAAGGGTCTTGCCCAGTTAA
>CALAPX010000039.1 GCA_937888355.1 uncultured Spartobacteria bacterium | reverse complement strand
TACAACATCGGCATCCGCACGCTCCAACCAATCCGCAAACCCCTTCGTTAACACCGACCGAATGCCATTCACATTCCAGGAAATCAATTTCATACCTCAAATAAAACCGACAGCGGAGGGAAACTGCGAGAGGGAAAAATGAGCTACCACGCTATGGAAGGCAGAGGACACTCGAAGGACTTTAATTCTGAAGCGGCGCGGGGGGGCAACCGTGCTCTGAGAACCACATCGTCCCCATCGTAGGCGGTGTAACGGATATCCGCATCCCGATGGAGCCGCGCGACAAGGTCGGCACGAGACTGAGGAATCCTCAATTCCATGGTTACAAGATCGTCAGCGACCAACTCCCCGATGCGCGAGGTGAGTTCCTGCATGCCCTGGCCGGTCTGCAGTGAAACGAAAACGGCATCGGGAAACCGCTCGTGCACTTCCGCGACAATTGCAGGATCGCACGGCAGGTCGATTTTGTTGAATACGACAAGTGTTCTCGGCGAATCAGCCCCTAGTTCTTCGAGCACAGACTGGGTTGTTTCATAAAATGCCATTACCTCGGGCTGGCTCACGTCGAGCACGTGAATCAGGAAATCCGCCATCACTGCCTCCTCAAGCGTGGCATTGAAAGCCTCCACGAGGCCGTGCGGCAGGTTCCTCACAAATCCGACCGTGTCGGTCAGCAGGAGCGGTTGGTGGTTCGGCAAAGCGATCTTGCGGGTGGTCGTGTCCAGCGTGGCGAAGAGCTTGTCCTCGACCAGCACGTCAGCCCCGGTCAGCGCACGGAGCAGGGAGGACTTGCCGGCATTGGTGTACCCCACAATCGCGGCGTTAGGCACGGGGGTGCGTTTTCTGTCCTTCCGCTGCGTGGCGCGCTGGCGCTTGACGGCCTCAAGCTCGCGCTTGAGACGATCGATCTGCCCACGAATTTTTCGTTTATCCTGTTCGAGCTGGGATTCACCCTCACCCTTAGCTCCGATGCCGCCGCCTTGCTTGCCCAAGTGCGTCCAGGCTCTTACCAACCTCGGCAGGGAGTATTCCATGCGTGCGAGGTCGACCTGGAGCCGCGCTTCACGGGTCTGCGCACGCTTGGCGAAGATGTCCAGAATCACCTCCTGCCGATCGATCACAAGAACCCCGGAGAGTTTTTCCCAATTCCGTTGCTGGGAGGGGGTCAGTTCGTTGTCGAAAATCAATACATCAGTCCCCATCGCCTTCGCGCGCTGGACGACCTCTTCCGCTTTTCCCGAACCGGTTAAATAGCGGGCATGGTTTTCGCGGTGGTGGACGAGCTCGCGACCGACAACCGGGATCCCAAGGGTATCAACCAGATCGGCCAACTCCTCGAGCAAGCTTTCCGCCTCGGCCTTGGCCTCGGGCCGGATATACGTTCCGATCAGCATGGCACGCTCGACCATTTTCGGCTTTTCCTTGATTTCAAACATTCCGCAAAGCAGTACATTGGCACCTGCCGACCGCTCGCGCAAGAGTGGGCACAAGCGATATTCCTATCGCAGTGCAAGAATGAGGTCTGATGCCTTAACAACATCATCAACCTCCAAATCTGCGCCGGTATCGGCCATTGCCGCGCCGTACCCTGTCCGCACAAGAATTGTGCGGCAACCGGCACCACGCCCACAGGCCACATCGACGTCCTTGTCGCCAATCATCCAACTTTGCGAAAGGTTGATTCCGTGCTCCGTGGCGGCCTCAAAAAGCATACCGCTCCCCGGTTTGCGCCGCGCTGTGGGGCCCTGCGGATGGTCTGCACAGAAATACACGGCATCCACCTGCCCGTTAAGTTGCCTCATCAACTCTCCATGAACCGCTTCGTATTGGGAAGTCGTGATTTTTCCCGTAGCCAACCCACTCTGGTTCGTGACAACCACCACCAGCCAGCCTGCATGGCGGAATCTCGTCAAGGCTTCGGCGACTCCGGGGAAAACCCTCACCCGCGCAGGATCGTTGCAGTAGTGGACCTCCTCCATGAGCGTCCCGTCACGATCAAGAAAGACCGCCCGTCTCTCAGCCATTGTTAAGAAACGCCTCGCGCAACTCGCCGGCGGTCAACGTGGCTGTGCCGAGCTTGGCGACCACCACGCCACTGGCTTGATTGGAGATCTCAGCAGCCTCGGCAGGGGTGGCCCCGGCGCAAACCGCCAATGTATGCAACGCGATCGCTGTGTCCCCGGCTCCAGAAACATCGAATACCTCGCGGGCACGCGTGGGCGTATGATACGGCAGTCCCTCCTTTTGAAACAACATCATCCCGTGCTCACCAAGCGTCACTAACACGGCCGGCAAATTCCATTTTCCCAACAATCCCCGCCCGATCTCAATCAGTGAGCCGTCCTCAAGCGGATTTTCCATAGGCCCAGGATCCGGCCGCCCAGCCATGGCAAACGCCTCCGAGCGGTTAGGCTTCAACAAATCCACCCCCGCCCAATCCAGAGGGTTCGACGGATTCGGGTCTGCGGCGATATATTTTCCAGCCGCCCGCGCCAAGACGGCCAATCGGTCTTTCATCTCCTGCCCTAGGAATCCCTTTCCATAATCCTCAAAAATCACTGCATCCACTCCGGGCAATGCCGCCTCGACCACCGCACACGCTCGGTCGAGAATTTGCTGGGAAACACCACTCGACGGCTCCCTATCCACACGCACAACCTGTTGCTGACGAGCTATAATACGCGTCTTCAAAATCGTTGCTCGTCCAGGCTCGGAGATCAGCGCCCCTGTGGCAATCCCCTCCTGTTCAAGCAACCCCCTTAGACGCCCCGCAGCGGCATCTTCCCCAAGCAATCCACACAATTCGACGCCCGCACAAAACGGCCGCAGGTTCCGGGCAACATTCGCCGCCCCGCCGGGGTAACTCGTTTCCTCCACCACCTCGACCACCGGCACTGGCGCCTCGGGCGAAATCCGTGACACACGCCCCCAAACAAACTCATCGAGCATCACGTCCCCCACCACAAGCAACCTGCACTCAGCCGCCCGCTCAAGAAGATGTTGTAATCGCTCCGGTTTCATTCCAAATTCAAGAAAAGATTTATCCGGCTCCAGCCGGCCAACAAAGCTCAAAATTTTGAAAATGCCGAACAAAATTCTACCGTTCGCGGCAACATTCGCCTTCGCGGCACTCTCGACCTCCATCCTCATGGCCGAAAAGGCCCCCGACTCGATTGATCTATCAGCCTTCCCGGCCCAATCCATCGACGATGTGGTTGTGCCCGTTCCAAGCGAGGTTTTTAACGTGCTCGACAAGTTGGGGAATCCAAAGTGGCGGGCTGAAATAAGCGAGAACCTCGGCAAACAAACCGGAAACCGCTCTCAGGTTGCTCTCCTGCTTGGCAACGTCATCGCTGAGGGCTTCATTGCTGTCGAAGCGGAGGATCCTGAGAAAGTCAAAGAAATCGGGCGGCGCGTACTGACCCTCTCCAAAGCGATCAATGTAGAAAAAGCCGTTCTTGAACGCAGCAAAAGCATCACCGATAAGGCGGACGTCAAAGACTGGCATGCTGTCCGTCGCGAATTCGATGGGGCACTCCAAGACGTCAAGGGTGCCATGCAGGAACTTGGGGATGATGACCTGGCTCAACTCGTCAGCGTGGGCGGTTGGATTCGCGGCACACACGTTCTAACTTCTATCGTGTCGAAAAACTACACCTCTGAATCTGCAGAACTCCTGCACCAACCCGCGCTGCTGGATTTCTTTTCAAACAAACTCGCGAGCCTTTCAAACCGCCGCCTCTCGAATGAGCCGCTCGTCCAGCGCATCCGCAAATTACTGAAAGCCATCCGCCCCCTCATCGGCAACGGTGATGGAAGTTCGATCCCGCATGAACACGTCAAGCGCATCCACCAGTTGACGGGCGAAACTGTTGAAGCCATTACCATCAAGGGATCATGAGCACAGTGATGAAAAAAACCGTTGCTATCCTGTTTTCCGCCCTGCTTGCTGGCACCGCTTGGGCCTATGTGGATGACGCTCTTTCTTTTGCCTATGAAGCCGCTCATCCTTACGTGAAACAGGGATTTAGCGTGCGCGAGGATGCATGGGGCGGAGATCTCGGGGTCGCTGACCGTCAAGCCGTCCAAGCCCAACTCTTTAAAGGGAACGAATATTGGTTCTGCCTTGGCACTGATGTGAAACGCGCTGTCCTCTCTGTTAATATCTACGACTCAAAGGGCAAACTGGTGAACTCAGAATCACTCAAACCCGGTCGCATGACCGCTGTTCGCATTGTTCCCGAGCGCACCGGCAGCTACTACGCTATCGTGACCGTCCATAAGTCTCCAGAGGAGCGCACCGGTTGGGCCTTGGTTTACGCCTACAGATAAAATGCCCGCACGGCACTTCTTGGCATGGAAACAATCACTTTAGAATTCGAAAATGCCCGCGTGGCCCAATCCCTCTATGGAGGTGACCTGAAACTCCTCCAAGACCTTGAGGCGCGCCTTTCCATCCGTGCCACCGCCCGCGATGGCTGGATCCGACTTGAGGGGGATCAACGCGATCTTGACCGCGCTCGCCATGTTTTCGCCCAACTCGAGGAGGCAAGGAAACGCGGGGTTTCGATTCAGAAGCACGAATTCCAGTTGGCCTTGGACGCCTCTTCGGACAATTCAGCCACCGAACCCCTCACCAGCCTGCTCGATACCCGTATCCTCTGCTCCCCGCGCAAGCCACCTGTGGCACCCCGCACCTCCGGCCAGAAATGCTACCTCCAAAGCATCAACTCTCATGATATTACTTTTGGCATCGGGCCTGCGGGCACTGGGAAAACATACCTTGCAGTTGCCTGTGCCGTTGCCGCCTTAAAACAGGATAAAGTCAAACGCATCATATTGACCCGCCCAGCGGTGGAAGCAGGCGAGGCTTTAGGGTTTCTTCCCGGAGACCTCCAAGAAAAAATTCTCCCCTACCTTCGGCCGCTTTACGATGCCCTCAACGATCTCATGGACCCAGAGGAACTTCAAAAACTCATGGACCGTAACGCAATCGAAATTGCTCCCCTCGCCTATATGCGTGGTCGCACGCTCAGCAACTCATTTGTGATCCTCGACGAAGCCCAAAACACGACGGCCGAACAAATGTTCATGTTCCTCACCCGCCTCGGTGTCGGGTCCCGCTGCGTCGTTACAGGAGACGTCACCCAGATAGATCTCCCAAAAAACAAGCTTAGCGGGCTTGTGGAAGCCCTTGCCGCCCTAGTAAATGTTACTGAAATAGGCATCCACTTCTTTACAGAGAAGGACGTTGTGCGCCATCCTTTGGTGCAGGCGGTGATTCTAGCTTACAAGGAACACCGCGGCTCCCGCGAAAGCAGGATATGATCGCATTCAACCAACTTAATATTTCCGCAAAGGACAGCTCTGTTTTCAACAAGTGATGTTTGATTTCTTTAAACGCTGGAAGCTTGTTGGGCGGGGTTTGGATTGCGGGAAGCGCCGTAGGCAAGTCGAGACCAACGAGTTTATTGAAAGCCTCCAATCTGGCTGGACTATGCGGTCCATCCTGCTTGGCGCCTTTGTTCTTGGCATTGCCTCGCTGATATTCACTGGAGTTCAGGAGGAACCCGCCAAGAAATTCCTTATTTGCCTGTTGATTTTTGTCACCGCTGTCGCGCAGCTGTGGATCAACCACCCCCAAACAATGCTCAGCAACGCTCGCCTTGGCGTCCTGCTTGGCGTCCTGCTGGCTCAGTTGGCAATGATCAAAGTCATTCTCAGCCAAGCCGCCACTGGGAATATAGACCTCCAACTCGCCCCGCTGCTCATCCCTTACGCCTTCGCCCCGCTCACGCTTTCCGTCCTGCTTGGCAGAAACCACGGCATCTATGCCGCTGTCTTCGCCAGCCTTTGGGGATCGCTTCTCGTCGGCCGCATCGACCCGGTATTTCTAGTTATTTCTCTTATCACCGGCTTCATCGCTGTCTTTGTGACCCTGCAAGTCCGCCGCCGCAGCCGATTAGTGCGGGCGGGCGTTTACGTGGGAATCGCTACTTGGGTTCTTGCAGCAACCTTTGGCCAAATCGGCCCAGTCGTCTGGGAGCTTCCCTCGCAGACAAATTGGGAAATGATTGGATGGCAAAGCTTCGCCGCTATTGCTACCGGTATTGGAACAGCTGTTTTCGTCAGCGGCATCCTCCCGATGCTTGAACACATGTTCAACATTACCACCGATATTTCCTGGCTGGAAATGACCGACCTCAACCACCCACTGCTCAAGCGCCTCAGCCTAGAGGCGCCAGGCACCTACCATCACAGCCTTGCCGTGGCCAACCTCTCCGAGGCCGCTGCCGAAACCGTTGGTGCAAATCCCACCATCTGCCGTGTGGGATCATATTTCCACGATATCGGGAAACTTGTGAAACCCCAGTATTTCACCGAAAATATCCCTCATGGTGAAAATCCTCATGACGACCTCACCCCGACCATGAGTGCTCTCATCATCGTCGCCCACGTGAAGGAGGGCGTGGATCTCGCCCTGAAAAATAAGCTCAATCCTGAAATCGTCGATATCATCCGCCAGCATCACGGCACCTCGACTGTCTCGTATTTCCTCCAACGCGCCCTCCAGCAACAAGAGGACGCTCGCCTCGGCGGCAAGATCATGAACATGCGAGAGGATGACATTCCCGAGGTCAGTGAGGAAAGTTTTCGCTATCCCGGTCCCCGCCCCCAAACAAAAGAGGCTGCTATTGTGAGCCTTGCGGACTCCATTGAAAGCGCCTCTCGCAGCCTTGAACGGCCCACTCCCCAGCGCATTGATGATCTTGTAAGGGATCTTATCAAAGACCGCATTGATGCCGGCCAACTCAATATCGCCCCGCTCACTATCGCTGAAATATGGCGCGCTGCTGAGAGCTTTCGCTTCACCCTTGTAAATATGCTCCATGCACGGATTGCCTACCCCCGCCGGGATCACCGGGGCCCCTCGCAAGGCAAGCGTACTGTGGAAAAATCCGCCGCTTGACCTTGGATCCCTTGCCGCATCTTTGTTTTTCGCACCGCGCCAAGGCCGCTCCCTACAATAGCGCGGTACTAGAGCATTTGGCTGCGGCATCTCTTCCTCTCTGCCTTGCTCTAGCCAAAGAAAACACCGCCCCCCTCGCTGGCCTTGACTCGCTGGACATCTCCATTCTTGGGGCCCGCGCCATGGCGCGCGTCCACCGCGACTTTCTCGACATTTCAGGCGCTACGGATGTCATCACCTTCCCCTATGGGGAAATCCTTGTCTGCGCCCCCATCGCCGCCTCCCGCGCTCCTGAATTCGGCCATTCCACAACCACCGAGCTCGCTCTCTACATCATCCACGGATTCCTCCACCTGTCAGGGTACGATGACACAAATCCCCTAGCCGCAAAGACCATGGCAGACATCCAATCCCACATCCTTTCGGAAACAATAAATCCCCGATAGCAGTTTCACCCCCTTTGTATATCCAACGCACACTGACACATTTTATTTGTGCATCATTTATTGGGAACGGGCTTGCTCAATTGCATGCCGCTTAGCGGACCTCTTTCATCTTGTCAATCGGCCCAAGGAGGTTATCAAGAAAGATATTTGCGACCTTGCGTTTCCTGATCTTGATATTCACGCCCACCGACATGCCAGCTTGGAGAGAGATATCCTTTCCTCGAATGGAGAGAGATTGTTTGTCGAGAGAGATTTTGGCTGGAAAACTGTAAAACTCACGCCCCTCTTCGGGTGGCAAGACATTTGAGCCGACATAGTAGATCTCTCCTTCAACAAAGCCGAACTCGCGCTTGGGAAAGGTATCCACCTCAACCTCGCATGGCAGACCATCCCGCACGAATCCAATATCACTGTTTGTGATATCGACCTTGGCAATCAATTCTCCGCTGGGAACAACACGCAGCAGAACATCCTTCGCGGCAACAACTGCCCCCGGTTTTGTTGCGACAAGTTCAAATACAACACCGCTCGAGGGGGACTTGATCTCGTGGTAGGCCAAATTTTCCCGCGCTGCAGCCAAACGGCTCTCGACCTCTGAGATTCGCTGCAAATTGTCGAGGCGAATCTTAGTGAGGTTCGCATCGATCTCGGCGAGGCGCTTTGCATTTTCCTGAATCCGGTTGTTCGTCTCGATTTTGAATAGAGTCGGCAGGTTTTTGGCTTCGCTCTCAAGGTTTTTTACTTGGGCAGCAGCAGCCATCCACGCCGCCTCATGCGCCAGATAGTCCACCCTCGAGAGATTCCCCTGTTTGTTGAGCTTCGAAAACGCCTCGAAGGCGAGGTTTTTATTTTCGGCGATCTTACGTGTTTCGACGAGTTGTTCGCGGATACTCTGGTATTGCTCTGCAAGATTCGTCAACTCGGTGCCAAAATATTTCAAATTGTCTGCATCGAGCTCGAGGCCCTGCTCTCTAGCAATCTCGCCATCCACCAACACCTTCATTTGGCGCAATTGGCGCGCTACCGGCCCCTCATCTTCTCCATCAAAGGTCTTGTATTCAGTCTCCAAGATTGCCGAATGAAGCTCGCCCGTCTCATCGCGAAGCCGGCGAAGTAATTTATTCTCAGCCACAATGGCCGAACGGTTCTTCGCCAAATCGGTGATTTCCCGAGGCACTCCCTCTGGGGCGCTCTGGGGCGTATCACCATTGTTGAACAACCGATCATAAAAGGCCCGCTCAGCTTGCATCGAGGCATAGCGCTCCTCCAATGACTTGACCTCCGCCGCCGCCACATTGCTGTCAATGCGCACCAGAATCTGCCCAACCTTCACAGTGTCCCCCTCGCGCACCATGGAAACGTCGATGACGCCCGAAACCGGCGATTGCACATCCCTTGCTGACCCACGTGGCTCCAACTTGCCAAACGCATGGATAACCTCGTCTATCGGCGCAAGGAATGCCCACACAACAGCGACAACAAATGTGCCAATAATCGTCCAGAGGATCGCTCTTGACCAAAAATGTGTTTGGCGCAGAACCATCGCGTTCGAATCCGGCTGCAATGCATGGCGCATTCTTTGAAACACGCGTGCTATGCCGCCAGAAAAAGATTGCAGCACTTTGTTCAGCAGCAGTTTCATTGCCCTCCCCCCCCGCTGGTATAAAGTGATTTATAGTAGCCGTTTAGTTTCATCAATTCGTCATGGCGACCTTGCTCCACCAGCATGCCTCGGTCGAACACAAGAATGCGGTCGGCATGCTGCACGGAGCGCACGCGGTGGGTGACAAAGAAAACCGTTTTACCTAGAAACTCTGCGGTGAGATTTTTACATACAAGTGCCTCGGATACTGAATCCAAAGCGCTGGTCGCCTCATCCAAAATCAAAAACCGTGGTCGCTGCAGGACTGCTCGGGCTATCGCAACACGCTGCCGCTGACCGCCGGAAAGGGCGCGCCCCTGCTCACCAACTTGGGTGTTGTAGCCCTGTGGCAGACCCATAATGAACTCGTGGGCATCGGCCACACGCGCTGCCCGCATGATCTCGTCGGGCGAGGCATCGGGATCACCGATGGCGATGTTCGAAAAGACCGATGAGTTGAAAAGGAGGCTGTCCTGCAGCACCGTACCGATCTGCCGGCGAAGCGAATAAAGCTCTACTTTTGCGATTTCATAATTGTCCACCAGTATCCTCCCGGCATCAGAATTGTAGAGCCGCGGGATAAGCTTGAGCACTGTGGATTTGCCGGAACCACTCTTCCCGACCACACCCACAAAGGATCCTGCGGGAATCTCAAACGACACATTCCGCAATTGCGGTTGCTGGCCCTTGATGTACGCAAACGTGATGCTATCGAACTCGACCTTTCCGGTGATCGAAGGCATCGGGATGCTAGAGGCATCCTCAGGCCGTTGCTCCGGGGGACTGTCGATCACATCACCAAGACGCTCAACTGAAAGAGCGACCTCTTGGAAGTTCTGCCAACTTTGTGCAAGCCGCATGAGCGGCGTAGTGACATACCCGGCAATGATCCTGAAGGCGATCAACTGTCCGAGAGTAAGCTCCCCCTTGATTACCAGAACCGCCCCATACCATAGTACGGCCAGATCCCCCAATCGGGTTAGTAGGGTCGTTGCTGAATTCATCGCCGTCGAGGTGAGAACTGCATGGAAGCCTGCGCTCATGAATGCCGCATACCGCTTCTGCCACTCCCAGCGTGAGGGTTGCTCGATATTCCCAGCCTTGAGCGTTTGGACACCTGTGATTGTCTCGATCAAGTGGGATTGTTGCTTGGCGCTTGCCTCGGCGCGCCGCCGGATCTGATTTCGTAAAATTGGCGCTCCGAATGCGGTAACGCCGATCATGAAAGGAACAACCAAAAGAGCCACAATGGCCAGCGTCACGTCGTAAAAAAACAGGATGCAAATATAGACCACTGAAAAAATTGCATCGAGGCCGACCGTAAGTGCCGTGCCGGTCAAAAACTCTCGGATGTTCTCAAGTTCCCTTAGGCGTGAGGAGACCTCTCCGACTGGCCGCCGCTGAAAATAGCCAAGCGTCAGCTTATAGAGGTGGTCCATGATCCTCGCACCGACTGTAAGATCTATGCGGTTCGAGGTATCCACAAAGAGGTAAGTGCGAATAGCGGTCAATGCCACTGTGGAAATGGCGATGACTACAAACAGAACCCCAAGCACATTTAGGGTATCGATCGAATTTTGGACAAGAACCTTATCAATAATAACCTGCGTCAAAAGCGGATTCGCCAGCCCAAGCATCTGTATAAAAAACGAGGCTATAAACACCTCCACAAGCACTCGCTTGTGCTTGCGAATAGCGGGCAGAAACCACTTGAATCCAAATTTCTCCCTCTCCTCTTTAGGCAATGGGCGTAGGAGGAGAATCTCCACATCGGCTTCGAACCCAGCTTGAAACTCCTCGAATGACATTCGCTTAATGCCCGAACGGGGATCGACAAGAACCACACCCTTTACCCCCGTTTGGAACAAGACACAGATCGTACCGGCACACTGAAGAAGCACCGGCGTTTCGACACGGCTAAGGTTTGCTGACGGCAACCGTACCAATTGTGCAGCAAAGCCCGACATCGCCGCTAGATTTCCACAGGCATTAAGTGACGGCTTGCGATCTCCGGGCACCTCATTTGAAAGGACCCGCCTGGCAGCTTCCTTCGGAAATTCCTTTCCGAAGAATGAAGACACCATCCCGTAGCAAGAAATGACTTCTTCTATCGGGCCGCTTTGTGTCGTAATAACCGGATAGTCGACCAGCGGATCAAGTAGCGTTTCGGCGTGCGGCAACTCATTTGGGGCAGGAGTGCCTGGCTCTTGAGGCCCCACGGGCACCTCGCTGCGCTCAAGAATGGCTGTCGGAAAGCCGATCCGGCGCAAAGAGCCATCTGGCGGAGACCAGCGCAACCCGCGGGCGTCTCCCTCAGCAATCCACCAAGTGTAGTCCTCGTGACCCTTTTCGGCTCCGCCCGAGATCACACGGGCCGAAAGCGCAGAATCCTGAACCAAATCGGGCACTTTGGAGATGTCCAATGCACACCGCGTGAAATCAATCGAGAGAAGATTGAAAAGTTCCGTGGATACGGCCATCCCATGGATTTCCCTTTCGAGTTCAGCTTCCTCTGCAAGCAATTCGGAAAACCGCGTCCGCTCAACCATGAGACACATGGAGTCGACGGCCGCAGTTGCTGCATCAACAGGCAGGCCGGACAAATACGATCCCAGGCCGACGAGCCCCCCATGCCCCAGCGTTTCAAGCAACTCAGGTGGGGACCCCTTGGCACCAACACCCAGCAACCGCACCCTGCCATCCACAACAATAAACAAGTGGTCAGGCAATTTAGCGGGCGCGATTAACACCTGTCCGATCGTTGCGCGCACTAGCTTTCCTGAAGAAACCAACCTCTCAACCCATGCAATACGAGCATTAGAGAAAGGCCCTTTGCCTCCAACAATGCGGCCAGCGACAGCAGATACCGGAAATTTATTTGGTTGGTCTTCCATGGGCGCGAGTTTCAAGCCACTGAGCGGCGAGTTCTTCAATCATTTGGTGCTTCATTGCATCATCGAATTCCACTGGTAAGTGGTGGTCAACTCTTGCCACCAGAAACCACTCGGCAACAGCAAAAGGCTTCAACAGTTCACCGGCGCGGGCCGATTTCAAGACTCCGGCAAGTGCTGGATGCATTGCTCCAAAGCTCACCGGCCCAATTATCCCAGCGGTGTAGACTTCATTCCCGCTTGCATAATCGGGGGCAAGATCGGCGAAAGTAGACTCCCCCCCCTTGATGCGGAACCACAATTCGCGCGATAGACCGGCATCTTTCACCCTGAGCAGCGAGTACACAACACGGTTCAATGCCGGTTTGCGCTTCTCAAAATGAGTTTCCGCTTCAGGGGAAAAAACAGCTTTCTTCCATGTTGCTAGGCGCAGATCGCGCTCCACAATCTTCTTGAGGCGTTCTGGCGGGCACCCTGTAAATTCGTGCGGCACATTCGCCGGAACATCTGGATCGATATTATGTCGCTTGCAAAACGCCTGCCAAGCAGCCTCCAACTCGCCCGGCTCAGGCGCAAACCCGGAACTGGCTTCATCAAGGAGCCGAGCAGACAGCAATGGACCCCACAAGCGGTAGGAGGCCAACTCGGCCGTTTGAGTTTCAGAGAAGAATTCGAGCATTGTTAGGCAGTCTTCAACGCGACACCCAGATACCTGTTGTGGAAATGGAGGATCTCATGGAATCCAGCATTTTTATAGGAAGGCTTGTAAATACGAAAGTTTTTCATAACGCCGAGGGATGCGGCACTCTCGAGCGGACCGGCAAAGGAACAATCGCCATCGAGGAAGTTCTTGGAATTCGCCCATCTTTCCATTTGGGCGGCATTCAGAAAAAAACACCCAGAGTGCGGATTCGACCACCGCTCGAAGCCGATGCCAGAACCAAGAAATTCAGCCGCTATCTCCCGACGGTCATTCACATCCTGCCATTTGGCAGTGAAATCCGGCCTCACCGGACCATCAATGTATAGCTTATGGAGTGGTTCAGAAGTCGCCACCTCGAATCGATGAGGAAGAAGCAAGGCCTCATCCCCGAAACTCTTAGTGAACCATGCAAGTTTCTCTAGAAAATATGGATCGCTCAACACCAAGTCATCTTCAAGGTAACAGAAAAAATCGTATTTGCCGAGGTGCGCTTTGAGTATCTGCTGGCAGGCGAACCCAATCATCATGGGTTCAGCTTGTACTGATTGATGGTGATACATCGCCTTCGGCACTTCGAGGCGATCCAGCAAATGATTGCTTCCCACCGTGCATACCGCAATGTCCAAAATATTGGCGGCATTTTCGTTGACCTTTACTAAGCGGCCATTGCCACGTCCGCTGACATGATTGTGCAGACAGTAAAGAAACGCCTGACGCGGCCCTAGGTTCTGATGGATTCCATCGATTGCTTTAGACAATGCCAGCGCCCGGCGCGTAGTTTGCGGCCCGGTAGACCCATACGCACCATTGCCTGAAGCATTGTGATAATGCGGAATGGTAATAAGGATCTTCATTTCATGTAGTCCGTAGGTTAAGCATAGGAATCACAAGTTCACAAATGACGCTGCACATAAATGCCCCAGCTTGGATTTCCCTCACTCTACGGATTTTGAGTGCTTTAAAGTTAATTTCTACCTTCGAGAACTCAAGAGCTCCGAGAGCCAAGCGAGCTTGTATTTTAAGCATGCTCCGAGATCATATTTTGCTACCACCGTGGCACGGGCTTTTTCTCGAATGTGGTCAAACTGTTTAGGTTGCGCCAGCACTCGATCAAGGGTCGCCGCAATTTGGTCGGGCTTGAAGAAATCCACCATCAGCCCGTTGATGCCGTCGGTGATCACCTCCTGCACCGGGGCGGTATTAGAGGCTACCACCAGCGCTCCACAAGCCATTGCTTCCAGCATTGACCAGCTCAATACAAACGGCCGAGTAAGATAAATGTGAGCCTTTGTGCACTGGAGGAGCTTGATGTATTCGCCATATGGAAGCGACCCCACGAAGTGTGTCCGCTCCGGATCAAGAGGGAATTTTCCCATATACATGTCCTTCCAAGTGGTTCCATTTGGAGCTTGCTTGCCATATGCCACACGGTTGTCCCCGGCGACTACCACATGCGCGTTAGGTCGCGCCTGTTGAAGCAAGTGCGCCGCCTCGATGAATTGCGGGAATCCCCGATACGGTTCCATGCCCCGCGTTGCATAAGTCACAATTTCATCAACCCCCGAGAGATCGAGTTTTCCATTTGACAGCACCAGCTTTCCTCCTGGATTGGGCTTGAAGAAGTTCGTATCGATTCCTTCATGACAGATCACCAGATTTGAGCGTAGATGCGTTGGGAATTGTTCGTATTGATAGCGCGTTGCGCAGACCCCGCCATCACAGGCGGCGAGATCAGCAAGGAGAGTGGCATTTTTTGTCCGTATCCTCGCTTCATCATCGGCATTGATCGTCTCTGTTGGATCAAAATCACAGTCCGTTCCGTGAGAATGGTAAAACCACTCGAAATTCAACCCCATCGGCGTGCGCGGAAAGACATCTTTCAAAAAAAGCGACGGCCCCCACCCTGCATGACCAAAAATCAAATCAGGAACGAACCCCTCCTTCTTTGCCTCCATGCAAGCCATGTAGGCCGCTTGACCGTGAAGAATGGCCTGCTCATAAGCACGAAGATAATGGTGGGTCTGAGGGGCTGGTTGTCTCTTGGGCTCATAGACAATTTTTTTGACGCCAGCGATCTCACCGTTATTCGTGTTTGTAAGAAAGCGGACATCATTATTAGGATTTGCTGCCAGCACTTGGGCTACAGAGCGGAGCTGCGATGGAAAATTGGGATGTGTAAGAAGGAATCGCATTAGAGGAATTTTGAAGTTTATGCCTGATTCAAAAATAGAAGGACCTAGCTCAGTTAAGAGGCGAAATTGATATAATGATTAATGTAAATTTAACAAGGCGATCATTGAAACGCCACTCCGATTCTGTTATATAAATCTGTTTTTTCCCTTTTCTGATCCCTCGAAGTGTCGCCATGCGGAACTTCCCAAAATTTTAGAAAGATTACGCATGACACGGCAAGAAAAGTTCACTTCGATTATAACGTTTCCATTGGCATGGTTTTTCCACTCACGAATTCATATTAGTGTTGGTTAACTCGGTGGCGCCTGAAGCCGCGGGTAACGAGGCTGTCATAACTTTCCTCCAATCGGTGATGCGTCACCACCGCGCACTCCTTGGCGAACCCCTCCACGTGCGCCGCCTCTTTCTCGAGGCAACTCAGCGGTTCTCTGCCAAATCCGCCGCGCGAACCACCTGCTGATACCACTCTGGAAAATCCTCGTCGCGTCTCGGGGACAGGGCTGTCTGTTGCTTGTCGCTCATACGCGCGGCATCATTGCGGGAGCGGCTCTCCGGTAAAGTTCTTTTCTCGGAAAAAACATAGCACGAGAGGGATGCCCACATCATTGCGCGCAATGAATTGGAAAGTTCTTTCCTGTAGCGACGTCTCTATGAGCGCCGGGTCCGCTTTCCTTTTCGGCGGTCATAGACCGTCGCTACAACGGACTCTTCTTTCATCAGAAAATTTCGCCACGCCAGAGCATCTTGGTGAATTCCTCGGCATGCAGAATCCAGATACCATCCGGCGTCAGCCTCTTTCCTGGCTCGAGTCCAACAAGGATTTCAAAATAGGCGCGAATCGTCTCCCTCGAGACGCCTACATCCCTCGCGATGCTCGAAAAATTGACCGCCGATGCGTCAGAAAAAGCCGCCGCCTCCAAAAAATGGGAAAAAGGCGGGAGATGTCTCACCAAGCCCTCGGCCATAATTTCCTCCTTGAGATACTGAGAGATATAGGCATCGAGCAACCGTCCAGCGGAGGACGAGAGATAGATTCTTGGCAAAGTTCCGTGGTTAAGCATGCGATCCAAGTCGAAATCCGCTCCCAATTCTTGCGAACAAAAGCCGGAAAGCTCGTATCGCAGACCCCGCCCACCAAGCAGATTGCCATGCCCGCGCTTGAGTTTGCGTGCACTGGAGCCACAAAGCGCAAAACAGACTCCCTCGTTCTCGTGCAACCAATGGACCTCATCGAGAAGAGCGGGAACTTTCTGGATTTCATCGATCACCACAAATTTCTCTCCGCCTGCCGCGAGTTCCTACCGCAAAAATTCTGGGTTGGTTGAAAACCGCCGGTAAACATCCGCTTTCAGCAAATCCACCCATTTTACTCTAGGGTACGTTTTTTTAAGCAATGTGTTATGCCTGTCTGACGCGGACCCCACAGAAAAAACATTTCCTTGCCAGCCAGCGGAAGGCGCAAAACACGGTCAATATTTGCAATCACTGGCAGCATAATACATGTTATTCGCAAGTTGTCATTGCGCTTTCTCTCCCTTGTAGCGGCGCCTCTATGAGCGCCGGGGAGGGCATTTTCCCTCCG
>CALAPX010000038.1 GCA_937888355.1 uncultured Spartobacteria bacterium | reverse complement strand
AGCCACGCCGAAAGCCACGCCGAAAGCCACGCCGAAAGCCACGCCGAAAGCCACGCCGAAAGCCACGGAAAAAACAGCCCAAAAGGAATCTGGAACGACAAAAAGCGGCTCTGGTTCAGCCTCACATGGTGGCACCAGCGATCCCAGCCAGTTCGCTTGGTATCACGACCTCATCCACGACCGGTTCTTTAGCCAATGGGAACAGCCCACATCCATCTTTGAGCAGGCGAAGACCTATGTTTGTACTGTCAAAATTCAAATTGGGCGTGATGGATCAATCAAAAGCGCCCAAATCATTAAACCTAGCGGCAACCCGCTCATGGATCAATCGGTCCTCGCCTCACTCAAACGCGTCTCCCGCATTGACCCTCTCCCAACCGGACTAGGTTCCACTGATGGCTATATAGTAAACATCAATTTCGAACTCCAATAACCTCATGCTTGCCCTCCTCAGGGCGCTACTTCGCAAGGCATTCACAGATGTTTTTCAGAGGGGCTCATTAGTTCTTCCAGCGGGGCTCATTGGATGTATCGCGATGTTGCTTCTGGATCACTCGACCTCAGCATCCCTTCAAAGCATCCGCAAAACCCTGGGCGATTCGATGGCATATACATTTCCTTGGGCAATCGCTGCCAGCCTTGCCGGAAGAGAATAATTCAACGGCTCTCGATCGGTGGTTACAAAACCCAACTTGGAAAATAGAGTCCGATTCTACCGGATGTTTGCTCATATTGTTGTCATTGTGCTGGAAAATAACCCCCCTTTTTTTTCCTCACAAACCGCATTGGTAATTCATTTATATCAGTAGTGGGAAATATTCCCCGGGATTGAGGGCAGCGCGCGCGATTGCAAATTGAGCTGCTTCCGATTTTCCAGAAAAACCTTGCGTGGGCATCGATTGCACAATTTCAACAAACGACGTTGCATAGTGCTCAATCGATCCCTCAAGACCTTGGGGCCAAGGCGTCGCCTTCAGGGGCGAGGAGGCGATCTGAACTAACCAAGGATTCAACTCCTTGCAAAGAGACCAAGATTTATCGGCCGGGTGTCTCATTACTTCCCTCTGACCCTCAACTGTAAGGCGGCTAAACGGCACAGCCCCAGCAATCGCATTTCCGCATGCAGGAATCGCTTGGAGATTAAAGATGCGCAAGCCGGCCTGATTTTTTTTTATAGCAACCGACTGGCGCACGGCTTCGGCTTTCCGATCAAACAGGTCCGGAGCAATCAGCACTTCATCGTAAAGATGGGGGAACATAAACCCCAAGGCTTCCATATCCGGTTTCACATGCGGCAAGCGTCGAGCAATTACCGGAACTCCTGCCACGGCGGCCTCCACAAAACCCATTCCAAATCCCTCCTGAACGGAAGTCAGGATTACTGCCTCGGCCAGCGAAAGCACCTGTTCCACCTCAGGAGAATCTGGATCATCTAGTAAACCAATAATGACTCTCCCATCACTTTCTTTAGCGACTTCATTTAGAATGCGTGCATATCGCCTCTCGCCGGAGGAAAAAGCCCCACTGGCAATTGCAAATACAGCATCGGGCCTCAACCAGCGCGCCAAGATTATTCCCTCCAGCAGGTTTTTTCGACGCAACAACCGCGTTGGACTAATCCACAACGGACGACCTCCGGTCTTTTCATTAATCCACGCACGGGCTGCAGAGCTTCTTGTATTTGAATCAGGGACTTTCTGAACCAGTGGATTCGGCAAATGATCCGCCATCCCAAGGAACGATGGCGCAAGGGTTTTAAAATCGATCGAATTAATGGTGACATGCCGACACCTCGCTCCTGCCCCAAAAAGAACAGCTGCTGCGGAGGCTGGTGTGTCAAACCCACACGCCTGAAGAGTCTCCCACCTCTCCCATCTCCCCGCACACCAGAAGTCGTGATGATGCATCAGCAATCCCACATCCGCTCTTCGGGAAAGAGCGCCAACCTCAGCGCATACTAAAGGATTTTTTGCCAATGCCGGATTGTGAAACCACACCAGCACACGACTGGGATCGCCACCAGAAACGACACCCTCCAAGGTCTTCTTTATCCTTTCGGAAAATTTTCCTGCCTCAAAATATCCAGCAGGCAAATAATCGAATGCAGGATCGATATGAAATACCGTTTCAACTCCAAGAGGGGGCAGGATCAGGCGTTCATGGCTCTTCCCGCCACTAAGTAATGTGACCTTACGCAACCATGGGGACAGCGCCCGCACAATGGACGGCAAGGCAAGTTCGACAACACGCCGCACCCCACCGGGACGCCAGTGGGAATGCAAAACCACCAAATGATCAAAGGGGATTGAAACGCCGCTCACCCAGTCAGCCTATCACTCTCCATCAGATGCTCAATCCCACCATACGGCAATCCTTGATCAATTCCCTCCCAACAAGGAAAGTTCGGCCCTGAAGCATGGCCGACTTTTATCAAAATGGACCGATCGCCACTCTGCACCGATTGGGCGATCCGGACTACTCGGTTCTTGAAGAGGAGCTCAATGCCCTTGAGGCGCCACTTACTCTCGTCCTTCCCTGCCATGCACGCGATCTTACCTCTTCCGCCCTCGCTGGAATAATTGCCGAACTTCACCTTGCCCGCTTTATCGGTCATATCGTTGTCGGTTTGGATGGCGCAAACGCTTCAACCTACGAACTTGCCCGAACACTTTTCTTAAGGCTCCCCTTTCCCGTATCCATACTTTGGAACGATGGGCCACGCATTTCGGCTCTTATTCATGACCTCAAGGCCTCCGGACTCGACCTTGGAGCAATGGGCAAAGGCCGTAATATGCGCCTGTGCCTTTCCCATACTCTTGCATCCACCACAGCCAATGCAATCGCCATCCATGACTGCGATATCGTCAACTACCGCCGCCAACTTCTCGTAAGACTTGCTTTTCCAGTCATGCACCCCGACATGAGATTTGAGGTATCAAAGGGTTACAGCGCACGGTTTTCAAATCGTCTCGATGGCCGGGTCATGCGCCTGCTCCTTACCCCCCTCCTACAGGCCATGGAGTTTCTCCCCGGTTTTGAGGAATCCACAGGACCGCTCCGCTTTTTCCGCTACCCTATCAGTGGCGAGGTTTGTCTATCCCGCAGAGTAGCCTCAGCTGTCCGCTTCCCCTCAGATTGGGGCGTGGAAACAGGGATGATGGTAGACCTATTCCGCCTCTGTGATTCTTCGCGGATTTGCCAGGTCGATATCGCTGAAAGCTACGACCACAAACACCAACTGCTGTCGGAAAGCGATCCAGATGCGGGACTCAATAAAATGGCTTGCGATGTCACCCTTTGCCTCCTGCGCTCCCTGCCAAAATCAGGATTGGAGATCACCCCAACAGCATTGGAGGACATGCAGCAGCGTTACTCGGAAATCGCCTCCAATTTTCTGCAATTTTATTCGGCAGATGCCCGCATGAATCTTCTTCAGCACAACCAATCAGAGGAGAAGCATACTATTAGCCTTTTCGGAAAAAGCATTCGCCGGGCGATTGATCTTTTTTTGGGGTCTCCAGTTGCCCAGGAGAGTTCAATTTCTTGTAGCGAAATCGAATCCACACTTCCGGGATTCGGCAATGAACTCGTGGAAACTGTAAGCTGCGCTAATCCTTAATCAACTGGCGTCGAATCGCCCGCCTCGCGACCACGCATGCGCAACAGGATTGGCAAGCCGGGGAACTCCCATGTATCGCGGATCCTTGCTTTAAGGTAGTTCATATAACTATCCGGCAGCAGGAGGGGGTTATTTACAAACATCACAAATAGGGGAGGCGCAATTGAAGAAGCCCCGCTTTCCTTGGCTTGGGTGATGTAAAGAAGCTTGAACCGCCGGTTGCCACGAATCGGTGGAGCCTGTCGCTCCATGGCTGTCCTGATCACGCGATTCAATTCGCCGGTTCCAGCACGGCGGCGCGCATGCTCCCTGACTTTTTCAACCATCGTAAAAAGCCGCCTCACATTTTCACCGGTCAACGCCGATAGAACCACAACCGGAGCGTAATCCAAAAAGAACAAGGCTCTGTGGACTTTTTCGACATGCTCATTCAGGAGTTCCTTGAGGTCATCTCGTCCACTCCCCTTCTCGATTAAATCCCACTTGTTCAAAACTATCACAGCAGGCTTTTGCGCATCTTGGATCAGTCCGGCGATTTTCTTATCTTGGGTGGTGACTCCAGTCGTGGCGTCGATCACCAAAATATTCAAATCAGCGCGGCGAATTGTTTTCTCAGAACGCATCACACTGAAGACCTCAACCGAGGTATTGTGGCGCGACCTGTGACGAATTCCAGCCGTGTCACACAGGACATATCGCCGCCCCTCACGAATGGCTTCAACATCGATTGTGTCACGGGTGGTGCCCGCAATCTCACTCACTGTGGATCTCTTGTCTTCAAGAATTGCATTCACAAGGGATGACTTCCCGACATTCGGTCGCCCTACAAGAGCAAGCTTTGGAGGCTCATCATCGGCATCGCCTGATTCCTCCTCTGGTGCCGGGAGGAGCGCCTCGAGCACCTCAATAAGGTCTCCGATCCCACGCCCATGCGCAGCACTCACGGAACAAGCGTGCTCAAACCCAAATCGCGAAAACTCAAATGCACGCGACTCATGGCCTTCGGTATCCACCTTGTTCACAACAAGAACAATTGGGCGCGCAGATCCTCTTACCAATCCCGCAATCTCGGAATCAAGTGGCGTCATGCCATCAATCGAATCCACAACAAAGAGAATCGCATCCGCGCATTCCATCGCAATGAAAGCGCCCTCTCTTGTGCTTTCAGCAAAATCTGGATCGGGTTCCGAACCGATCCCTCCGGTATCAGTGACTTCGAATGGAGCCCTGCCAAGACGGCAAATCGCACCAATTCGGTCGCGAGTCACCCCCGGTTGGTCGTGGACAATTGAAATTTTCCGCCCGGCAAGACGGTTGAACAGGGCGGACTTTCCGACATTTGGTCGGCCGACGATGGCGACATTGCGCATGATTTGATCAGTTGGTTTGGACTTGCTGCCGAAGGATGAGACTCCCCCGAGCCAAGTAGTCAATTCCACTTAGCGCTGTGAGGATACCAGCCAGATACACAGACACCAGATAATGCGGCAACTGAAGCATGATCCATGTAACTGCAATCATCTGAGTCACAGTTGCCGCTTTGCCAGTCCAACTTGGTTTCACGTCTAATCCATGCTTGAGAAGATACAAGACCCCACAGCCGGTCAAAATCACAGTATCTCTTAAAATCACGAGCACCGGAAACCATAGCGGGAAGGCATGCTTCCAACTTCCAAAACTCAATGTCAGAATAGCTGCAAGGAGCAATATCTTGTCGGCAATCGGATCTAGAACAGCACCAAAGCGGCTCCTCTGATTAAGGCGGCGTGCAAAATATCCGTCGAGACCATCACTCACTGCCGCCAAGACAAACACACCGATTGCTGCGATGCGATGCCACTCCTGAGGATTTCCCGCTTCAACACCCTGCCCGTAATATACACAAAAGAGCACAAACACGGGGATCAGCAAGATTCGGCCGATAGTAATCTCATTGGCGAGAGTCATTATTTTTTAAATTACCCCCGGCTTGCATGATGGCAACCCGCCGGGATCACCTCAGTAGACGAAGTTCCGCTGGTTCCAACACTCGCCACTCTCCTGGCGCCAGCCCTCCAATCCCAAGCCCCCCGATCGCAACACGGATCAAGCGAAGTGTTGGATGTCCCACTGCGGCGGTCATCCGGCGGACCTGGCGGTTTTTACCTTCGTGAATCTGAAGTTCGATCCAAATATCCTTCACCGTCTTGCGCACTCTCACAGGGGGATCCCTAGGGGGCACTTCCGGTTGGGGCTCTAAGATCTTGGCTTGGGCTGGCAGAGTTTTTCTTCCGTCGAGGAGCACGCCCTTGCTTAGCTCCGCCAATGCCTCGACGCTGGGAACCCGCTCGACCAGCACATGGTATGTCTTGCAGACGTGGTGGCGTGGCGAGAGCAACAGCTGATTCCATTTTGCTTCATCACTAAGCAAAAGAAAGCCCTCTGAGTCCGCATCAAGGCGACCGATTGGATAGACACTTTCCGGAAATGCAAACTCTGCCAGCGTGCGGCATGCTCCAACATCGGCAGTGAAGCGGGACAAAACGCCGAATGGCTTATGAAATGCGAGGATCAAAGAATTTTTTGCCGCGTAAGATCCTGCGAATCGACAATCCCAATCGGCTTGCCGTCATCATCCAGAACCACTAGGTCATCAATCCGGTGGTGCTCCAGCACCTGTAGAACCTCGGCGGCCAGTTTATCTTCAGTGATTGTCACAGGCTTCACGGTCATAAAATCACGTACTGGCCGAGCGCCGATATTCGGCGTTTCAGGAAAATGACGCGCAAAGTCTCCATGCGTAAAAATGCCAGCCAGCCGCCCCTCCCCATCAATAAGTACCGCAGCTCCTGTGCGCCGGGCGGTCATCGACACAATTGCCTCAGTGACGGTCGCCTCTGGGCGCATGATTGCCAACTCACCGACAGGACGCATGATCGCACTTACCTTCAACAACAGCGCCCGCCCGAGCGAGCCGCCAGGGTGGTATTTTGCAAAGTCTTCTTTTTTGAATCCACGGCTTTCTAGAAGCACCATTGCCAATGCATCACCAAGAACCAGCATCGATGTCGTGCTGGAGGTGGGAGCCAGATTGAGCGGACAGGCTTCCTGCGACACGCTGACATCAAGCACGCAATGCGCCGCTTTCGCGAGTGTGGAATCTCTTCCGCCGGTCACTGCTATGACTGGCAAGCCGAACCGGACAATTGCCGGAAGAACCGCAAGCATTTCCTGTGTCTCACCGCTGTAACTAAAAGCTAGCAGCACATCCCCTTCATCCACGATTCCGAGATCCCCGTGGAGCGCATTCAGCGAATTCAACACCACCGCAGTCGAACCTGTACTGGTCAGCGTCGCTGCAATCTTTTCACCGATGTGGCCGGACTTTCCTACCCCGAGGACGACAATCTTGTTCCTCTGCTCAAGAGCCTTGGCGATCGT
>CALAPX010000037.1 GCA_937888355.1 uncultured Spartobacteria bacterium | reverse complement strand
CACCTCATCTGACGAAGTGAGCAACCAAGGCCGCGGCCAATTCCTCCTTGTTGTGACATTCCACAATTGGAGCGCCGGGCCGGACGATCCCAAAACCTTGTCCGTAGGCGGATCCGTTGATCACACATGCATCACTGCGGGCTTCCGAGAGTTGGGAGGCGGCTTTTTCAAGAACGTCTGCACGGGTTCCATCAAGTTCGTATTTCCAGCCGATAATCCGGGCGCCAGGGAACCATTCGCGGAAGTGAGGAAGAATTTTTTCTGCCGGACGGAGTCTAACAATGAGCTCACCGCTCCGACTGGAGAGCTTACGCTCTCCTGAGGCTCCCTCGATACCAGCTACTTCGAAATCACATAAGGCGGCTGCATGGAAGATTAGCGTGGGCTCGTGAGGGAGTGACTTGATGGCACTTGCCAGGGAGGTATTTGTTGAAAAGGGGTGCACCTCAACGCCAGAGGGAACTGGAAATGTTGCCCCCTCCCCCCGGAAGCAAATCACCTCACAACCGGCAACAAGCAACGCTCTGGAGAGGATCGATCCAATCTCCCCGGTGGAGAAATTCGAGATCCGTCGGACACGGTCCAATGGCTCAAACGCCGGCCCACAGGTGACCACGGCAAGCGGGCAACTGCGGGGTGTGGCGTGGGATGTCACGATCAGTGGCGGAAGTGGCGTGCCCCGGTAAAGACCATTGCCACGCCCTTGGCGTCAGCCGCTTGAATAACCTCGCTGTCACGGACAGAACCTCCCGGCTGAATGGCGGCAGTCGCCCCGGCCTCGGCGGCGGCAATGAGTCCATCGGCAAACGGAAAAAATGCATCACTGCACACGGCACTTCCTTTGAGTGAGAGCCCCGCCTCTTGAGCTTTCCATACGGCAATGCGTGAGGCATCGACGCGAGACATCTGTCCCGCTCCAATTCCCAGCGTGCGATCGGCGGCGGCATAGACGATCGCGTTGGACTTCACATGCTTTACGACCTTCCAACCGAATTCCATAGCATCAATCTCAGCCTTCGTTGGTGGGCGCGCGGTGACCACCTTGTGCTCAAGCTCGGGAATGTCTAAGGAGTCGGAATCCTGCACGAGCAACCCACCGAGCACACCGCGCATGTCGCGACCGGATTGGGTGAGCGGCTTGAGGATGCGCATGAGTCGGAGGTTTTTCTTTTTGGCGAGCAATGCCCGGGCATCGGTGTCGAACTCGGGAGCAATGATGACCTCACTAAAAATTTCACATATCGCTTTAGCCAGCGCCATGTTCACAGGCTGGTTGCAGATAATGATTCCGCCGAAGGGAGCCTGCTTGTCCGTAGTGAAGGCTTTTTCCCAAGCCTCTCGGAGATCAGGGTCAGAGCCAACTCCGCAAGGGTTCGTGTGCTTGAGGATCGCCACTGTTGGTTTGCCAAACTCCGCGATGAGGTTCGCGGCGGCACTGATATCAAGAATGTTGTTGTAGGAAAGTTCCTTGCCCTGAAGCTTGTCAAAATATGAACCAAAATTGCCGTAGAGTTCCGCTTGCTGGTGTGGGTTCTCGCCGTACCGCAGCCTCATCTCTAGAGGCAAATCCAAGCAAAACCGACTGCTCGTTTCCTGCTCTCGGTTGAGGTAGCCGAAAATCGCGGAATCGTAAGACGATGTTGTAGAAAATGCTTTAATCGCCAAGCGCTCCCGAAGAACAAGCGTTGTGCCGCCCTGCTCTTCCTTCATGTCTTCAAGGACCGAGATATAATCAGCGGGATCGGTGACCACGCAGACGGATTGGTAATTCTTTGCAGCGCTTCGGATCATCGAAGGACCTCCGATATCAATTTGCTCGATGGCCTCGCCCAGGGTCACATCCTCACGGGCGATCGTGGCTTCGAAGGGGTAGAGATTCACAACAACGAGGTCGATTGGGCGGATTCCGTTGGATTTTGCCTGTTCCTCATGCCCGTCATTGCCTCGAACATAGAGGAGCCCACCATGAATTTTCGGATGAAGAGTCTTCACTCGGCCATCGAGGATTTCGGGTGATCCCGTGAAATTAGAAACCTCCACAGTTTTGATGCCGGCATCATGCAGTGCCTTTGCGGTGCCACCGGTGGAAAGGATTTCAACACCATTGTCAGCAAGTCCTCGGGCAAAATCCACAATTCCGGTCTTGTCTGAAACAGAAATCAAAGCGCGTTGTATTTTCATTTTTTGAAGCGGGAAAGGCTATGCGCCGCCTTGAGGGACTTCAACCCCCAATCGGCGCAAGTCGAATAACAAGAAACGAGACTCCACTCAGGCGATGGAGGGAATAGGTACTGCGGGATCCACCTCGGCGGTGTAGTCGACCCCCTCGAACCCAAAGCCGAACAATCGTTGAAAAGAGGCTTGGTAGCCTTTGAAGTCGGCGAGTTCATTCAGATTGGCTGATTCAACCGCCTCCCAACGCTCACTGATCAATGCCTGTACCTCGTCGGCCATTTCCCAATCATCCACTCGGATTCGCCCTACTTCATCCGTCGGAGGCTCGGATTGGGTCAACCGGTCACGGAAAAGACGATCCATCTGCTCGATACACTCCTCATGAGTGCCTCCGGCTTTCATGATTTTATAGAGAATCGAAATATA
>CALAPX010000036.1 GCA_937888355.1 uncultured Spartobacteria bacterium | reverse complement strand
CGTTGATCTAGACTACTCCGAGGACAAGGATGCCTGCGTGGATATGAATGTTGTCATGACCGATGCGCTGGACTTCGTGGAGGTTCAAGGTAGCGGCGAAGAAAACGTCTTCTCATCCTCCCAGCTTGAACAAATGCTCTCCGCAGCAAAGAGCGGCATCACACAACTCCTAGACATCCAAAAAACAGCCCTCGCTTGAGCCCAACTCATATGAATACAACCACCTCCATGCCGGTCAACGCATTGCCTGCAGATGCCCGTGGCGCATTTCTAGTCCGCACCTACAGCCACCTGGCTCTGGCCATCGCTCTATTCGTGGGAATCGAGGTCTGGCTATTCAACTCCGGTCTCGCCGCCACGATCGTCACCCTCTTTTCGAGCGTGTCGTGGCTCATCGTTCTCGGCGGATTCATGCTTCTCTCTTGGCTTGCCACATTCCTTGCCCGCCCGGCTATTCCCAGACCAGCCCAATACCTCGGCTTGGGCGCTTATGTCTTCCTTCAAGCGCTCATCACCGTCCCTCTGCTATATATAGCCGATCAAACCGCTCCTGGCATGATTGCCAGCGCCGCTCAGGCCACACTTGGCGGATTTTTCCTCCTCACCGGCGTGGTTGTCGTAACCCGCAAGGACTTTTCATTTCTCCGATCATTTCTCATCTGGGGAGGACTTCTGGGGCTCGGGGTGATCGTCTGCTCAGTGCTTTTCCAATTTGACTTGGGGACATGGTTTTCCGTGGCCATGGTTGTGCTGGCAGGTGGCTCGATTCTCCACACAACCTCAGCGATCCTGCGTGATTATCCGGAAGATGCCGACCTCGCGGCAGCAATTCAGCTCTTTGCAGCAGTAGCTCTCCTGTTTTGGTATGTTCTCCGGCTCTTCATGGGATCCCGCCGGTAAGCAAGCAAGGCCATACTCAACACGAGATTTGCGCTGCGCCAGTCTGGCGGACTAACCCGCATTAGGGCCACTATGAGCTTGAGGATATCCCCTTTGCAGCGCAAATGGTTGCCCCTTGGCATGAGACGATAAAGACCGCGAACGGCAGGCCTGAAAGATCCGGCTCTGTCATGCAAACGCTTGAACGCCCGACACATCAAAATAGAATCAGCATCAACAAAGCAACCTCCTTCCAGCGGAATGCGCCCTAAGTTGTCTAATCGCTATCAAAAAAACCAACGGCAAAAATCCTCACCGGGACCCAGAATTTTTTCCAACCGCAATCTGATTGCGATTGCAATTCCACAGCCTGATTCCCAATGTGCCCCCCAATTGTAATTTTACCTATGAGCCAAATAAACTCACTCGATCAACTCAAGCAGTTCACCACAGTCGTTGCCGACACAGGAGATTTTGAAAGTATCCGCGCCTACGCCCCGCAGGATGCCACGACGAACCCAACGCTTATCTTTAAGGCCGTCCAACAACCTGAATATAAGCATTTGCTCGAAAAGGCAGTAGCCGATAATCGCAACTCACAGCTCTCCGGAAGCGCCCTCCACCGCAAGGTAATCGATGACCTCCTTATCGCCTTCGGAAGCGAAATCCTTTCCATCGTTCCAGGCCGGGTCTCGACCGAGGTTGATGCCCGTCTTTCCTTTGATATTGAAGGCACGGTCGAGAAGGCACGATACCTCATCGGGCTCTACGAAAAACTCGACATCCCGAGGGAGCGTATCCTCATCAAGATCGCTTCGACATGGGAAGGAGCCCAAGCCGCTGCGGCCTGTGAAAAGGAAGGCATCAAATGCAATCTCACCCTGCTCTTCTCACTACCCCAAGCGATCGCCTGCGCCGAATCGGGAGTTTGTCTGATCTCTCCCTTCGTCGGTCGCATCTACGACTACTTTAAAGCTACTACCGGAAAAGAATTCCAAGGCGCCGATGACCCCGGCGTGCAATCGGTGCAACGCATCTTCACTTATTACAAAAAATTCGGCTACTCCACGCAGGTGATGGGTGCGAGCTTCCGCAACAGTGGCCAAATCCGCCACCTCGCAGGATGCGACCTCCTTACCATCAGCCCGGATCTCCTGAAGGAACTCCAAGATTCCACCGTGCCAGTTGTCCCTCAACTTGATGCAGCCTCCGCCGACAAATCCGATTTAGAAAAAATCCCGATGGATGAAAAAACGTTCCGATGGATGCTCAATGAGGACGCCATGGCCACCGACAAACTCGCCGATGGCATTAGAAAATTCGCCGCCGACATCGTTCAGCTTGAACAAATCGTGGCACGAAGTTTCTAACCATCAATGAAACGCCTCCAGCGGCTATTCTTTCTCCTCGCCAACCTCATTGCTCTCGCAGTTTCCTGCGAGGCGACGACCCGCTCCACCGATTATCCTGGTTCGGTGACTCTTCTGCTTGAGGTGCCCGAGGTTCAAAAAGAACTGTGGCTGGACAAAGCTCAGGTCGGCCGGATTCATGCTCTCCGGAGAGAACTTAAATCCCGTTCTCGCTCGCTTGTCCAAAAGGTGAAGCCGACAGAAATCGATGGACTCACTGCCGACCAACGCTTGTTTGCATTGATAGACAGCACCAACTCCAAAGCCCTGGCTCTTCTCACCCCCACCCAACTTGACCGCTTTCACCAACTTCAGAACCAGATTCTCGGATACACGATGCTGGTCTCTCCCAAACTCCAAAAGCAGTTGGACCTCTCAAAAAATAAGATCCAGGCAATTGAAAAAATCCGTACCGAGGGACTTGCGTTTGTCGCCGAGACCAACCGCGCCTATGAGCACCGCGATATCTCACATGCCAAGCGAATCGAACTCCTCCGTAATTACAGACTTGAGCAATCCTCCCGCATGCGTGGAGTCCTTACAGATGCCCAGAACCGGCTTTTCGCCGAACTCTGCGGATCACATCTTTAAAAAACCTGACAACCCCATCGTGAGCCCTTTTGGGAACCCATTGTTTGCACTATCCACGCGCATATGACTGAGTATTGGATTTGGATCTGCTTCTCGTTGGCGCTGCTTTACTATGGAGCAGAAGGCCTCGTCCGGGGAAGCTCCTCACTGGCCCTCCGCTTTGGGATTACCCCGCTGGTTGTCGGTCTCACTGTTGTCGCCATGGGCACCAGCGCTCCTGAAGTGTTGGTTAGCGTTAAAGCCGCTCTTTCAGGGCAGGGAGACCTCGCCGTCGGCAACGTCATTGGGTCGAATATCTTCAATATTGGCGCCATCCTTGGACTCACAGCGCTCATCGCGCCAATGCGGGTTCAGCTCCAACTTCTTAAATTCGACGCCCCGATCATGCTTGGCGTCTGTTGCCTGACCCCCCTGCTTCTTCTTGACCACACGATTCGCCGCTGGGAAGGCGCGCTGCTCTTCTCCGGCATCATCCTTTATCTTGCAGTGAACGTCTGGGTCGCTCGCCGCACAGCCTCTCCCGAGGTAAATTCTGAGTATGCGGAGGGAGTCCCTCCCCGCTCCCGATCGGCTGCGCTGGATTTTGCATTCATCCTTGGCGGGTTGGGGCTTCTTGTCTTTGGCGCCCGCCTTCTTACTGATAATGCCATTTTACTCGCACGCGCCTATGGGGTCACCGAGGCAGTCATAGGCCTCACCATCGTCGCTGCAGGCACAAGCGTGCCGGAACTTGCCGCTTCTCTTGTTGCTGCCCTGCGCAAGGAATCTGATATCGCCATTGGAAATGTCATTGGGTCGAATATTTTCAATGTCCTCTCAATCCTCGGCATTGGAGCCATTGCCGCGCCATTGGCTGCCTCTCAAATTCGAATGGCCGACATTTTTATCATGTTGGGATTCTGCGCTGCCCTCATTCCAATCCTTTGGACCGGCCTGCGCGTCTCTCGCCTCGAAGGGGCGCTCCTCTTCACTGCCTTTCTTGGCTACATGACATCACTCTGGCCGAAATAGCCTTTTTTCCTACAGTCTTGTCGAATTCCTCGAAGGTGGCAGAATCCTTCTTCATTGCCGGCGTGGCGAAATGGCAGACGCAAGGGACTTAAAATCCCTTTTCGCGAAAGCGGAGTGCGGGTTCGAGTCCCGCCGCCGGCAGGGCTCTCCAATGGGATGCCCATGTCACCCGCGCTTGATCACGAGCGAGCGTGGTTCGCTCATTTCCTCCATCGCATAACGGACTCCCTCGCGCCCCGTCCCGCTCAGCTTCACTCCGCCATAGGGCATGTTTTCGACGCGAAAGGTTGGCACTTGATTGACCATCACTCCTCCAGCCTCGATCTCTTCGTGAGCGCGCAGGGCCTTGGTGATGTCATTTGTAAACACCCCGGCCTGTAAGCCGAATGACGAGGCATTTACCATTTCAAGGGCCTCGTCGAAGGTGCCATAACTTTGCAAGGCAGCCACTGGAGCGAATGCCTCGCCTTCAAGCACGGCGCACCCTGCGGGAACATCCTCCAGCAGCACCGGAGCAAGCAACGCTAGCCCTTCACAACTCAACGGAGTTAACAATTTTGCGCCGGCACATGTCGCCTCATTGATCCACTCTAGAATTCTTCGACGCGCATTGGCATCAATCATCGGCCCTACAAGCGTGTTGCGGCATGCCGGGTCCCCAGTCCCGACATTTTCCCGGATATGGGTAATTAGCATGTCTCTAAACGGGACAAAAATATCCCTCTCGACTAGAATCCGTTGGACACTGACACACGACTGCCCGGCAAAGCCGAATGCAGCGGCGGCCACAAGCGGAACCGCCTCTTTCCAGTTACTGTTGGCCTCGACAACCACTGCGGCATTTCCTCCAAGCTCCAAAGCCACTTTCATCCGCGCGGCTTCAGCCTTAAGGCGCCACCCTACATCGACGCTTCCAGTAAAGCTGAGCATTTTTACACGGGCATCCGCGAGCAATTGCCCGACAAATGAATGATCAAATGGAAGGATACTGATCTGACCAAGAGGAACACCGGCCTCATGAAGCACCTCTGCAAGAAGCAGCGCAGTCAGCGGCGTCTTGAGCGAGGGTTTCAGCAGCATCGTGTTTCCAGTGGCCAGGCAGGGGGCTATTTTGTGAGCCACCAGATTGAGAGGAAAATTAAAGGGCGTAATGCCGAGAATCACTCCCACAGGAAAGCGGCACACATACCCGAAATGCTTCTCACCGGGAGCAGTTGCATCCATCGTGATTCCATGTCCTCCATCGGACAGCGCCAATGCTGCAGCTAAGCGAAAGGTGGCCACTGCACGCTCCACCTCAGCCTCCGCCAGCACCACAGGCTTGCCTGCCTCGGCGACGATCACATCAACAAACTTGGATCGCCGAGCCTCTAGGAGGGCGGTGATTTTTTCTAAAATCAATGCTCGCTCGCGCGCAGAGCCCTTGCGGGTTGTGAAAAAAGCTTTCTGGGCCGCGGCGAGCGCTGTCTCCACATCGGTTTCCTGTGCCATGCACACCTCGGCAATCTTCTTCCCAGACCAAGGATTGAAAACAGGTTCGGTGAGTGCTCTTGCAACAAGACACCCATCAAGGAAAAACGGTTTGATTGGAATCGTTGGCATGGGAACAGACGGCCTCAGTTCAGGCAATCCGCAGCCACCCTCCACAAGTCGGCGTTTATGGGCAACCGAAATCCTGCGAATTCAAGCTTTCGCTAGAGGTTCCCCGACCCAACTGGCTGACACCCCGGAAAATTTTGGATAAATAAAGCGCTCCACCACTGAGTTGGCTCGAGTGATACCTCGGACCTTAAGCACCCCACGGGAACGAAGATGCTCCAATGATGCGGCTAACAATCCAGACCCGACCCCGCGATTGCGGTATTCATGCAGAATCATGGGTCCACTCAATAGGTGATTCTCCGCCTCAGGGTCCAGCGTCAGAAGCGATGCTCCAATAATCCGCGCCCCATGCTTCACAACAATGCAATTCGGTTCGGCGGGCTCGAATACCGATCGGATATGTCCCTTCATTCCCTTTTCAACGCGTCGCATCACATCACCCCATGCCGAATCCAATTCGAATGCAGTTAGCACAACTTTCAGCACAGTCTCCTTGTCCTCCGGAACTGCAATACTCATTGCTAGCGGAGGAATCGACGGGACAGGAACTCCACCTTTGGAGAGATCCCACTCAAAACGAACCCAAGAAATCATGGGTTTCCTATAAAGATGCGGTTGAAATTGTGCAAAGCGTTAGGAAGCCCCTTGATCATCCCTACTGACCCACCACACGCCACCGAGAAGGGCGGCAAAAACGATTGCAAATGCAGTGAAAGGCAACATATAGACCGGCGTTATATCCCAGATGGTAAAGGCGCGGTCAATGGAATTCCCTATTTCAAATTCGCTTGAGTCATGCGTTCTTGGATGCTGGACAAACAACTTCGTCAAACCTAGAACCAACCAAGAACTTTAAATAATCCCATGATCGATTCCATTGTATCCATGCTCGGTGACAAAGCCGACCACCTCCTCAATCACAAGTGCCAGACTGTTTCCAAGGATATGCTCCATTTGCCGGGGCCTGATTTTGTAGACCGGATATTTGCTTCAACAGACAGGAACCAGCGAGTCTTGAATAATCTCCAATGGATCTACAACACAGGCCGTCTCGCCGGCACGGGGTATGTCTCTATCCTCCCAGTGGATCAGGGCATCGAGCACTCTGCGGGTGCCAGCTTCGCAAAAAACCCCGCCTACTTCGATCCAGAGAATATTGTCAAACTCGCTATCGAAGGGGGGTGTAACGCCGTTGCCTCGACTTTCGGCGTGCTTGGATCAGTCTCCCGCAAATACGCCCACAAAATTCCGTTCCTTGTAAAGATCAACCACAACGAACTCCTCACCTATCCAAACGCCTTCAAAGAAATCCTCTTTGGCAAAGTGAAAACCGCCCATGACATGGGCGCGGCGGCGATCGGTGCGACAATTTACTTTGGCTCGGATGATGCCCACCGAGAGATCGTTGAGGTCGCCGAAGCTTTCGCTCTCGCTCACGAACTCGGCATGGCAACAGTCCTCTGGTGCTACCTCCGCAATCCCGCATTCAAGACCGATAAGGACTTCCACCTCTCGGCCGACCTTACAGGACAAGCCAACCACCTTGGGTGCACCATCGAGGCAGACATCATCAAGCAAAAGCTTCCGGAGAACAACGGGGGATACAAAGCCCTTAACACAGGTGGTTCGAGCTACGGCAAACTCGACGAGCGCATCTACACCGAACTCACCACTGATCATCCGATCGACCTCTGCCGCTATCAGGTTGCCAACTGCTACATGGGCCGAGCTGGCCTTATCAATAGCGGTGGTGCCAGCGGAAAAAAAGACTTTGAAGAGGCGGTCTTCACTGCGGTGGTCAACAAGCGTGCTGGTGGCACTGGCCTCATTTCGGGACGTAAAGCGTTCCAGCGCCCGATCGACGAGGGAGCCAAACTCCTTCACACCATTCAAGACGTTTATCTCGCCAAAGAGGTTACCGTAGCCTGACCGAACCCAATCCTTAAACGAAATCGGCCGCATGGACCCCATCGCGGCCGATTTTATTTTTCTAGCGGCGCGTTTTGACTAAGACAATCAATACGAACCCTCGACCCGTGCCGCAACGTCACGGTACCCGTAGTCAACTTCATAGATTTGTTTTAGAGACTCGAGCGCCTTTTCTTTTTGGCCCATTTTCTCATAAACAAGAGCTAGGCTATAGATGATTTCTTTTTTAAGGGAATCCATCGCTGAAATCTCTCCAGCAGCTTCGCTAAGGGTCTTGGCGGCGAGATCAAACATTGAGCGGGATGTGAAGCACTTTCCTAGCAAGGCCATGGCACGCAGACGAACATTGGGATTCTGACGAGCCTTCTGAAGCTCTGGGATCGCCTCCTGCCACTTTTCCATGGCAACAAGAATCTCACCCAACTCAAACCGGAACAGAAGGTCGGTAGGATTTTGCTCCACGCGCCGATGCGCGGAATCAATCTTCAGACCTGCGCGCTGGGCGCGAAGATCCTCAAGTTCGAGAATGTATTGAGCGCTCTCGGGCGTCTCAGGCTGCGTCGCAATAAACTCCTCGCGCGAGGTGATCGCCGCATCGAATTGCCGGATCTGCAAATCGGAAGCCTTGCGGACCAGGGCTGAGTCGGAGTTGCTGGTCAGCGCTGCGGCATAGTTGAACCAACTCACGGCATTCTCGAAGTCCTCCTTCTGCTCGTAAAGTTCGGCAATACGGCGTGCCGTATCCACCCCCTCAGGCTCAGCCTCTGCCTTCGCATGCAATTCGGCGAGGAGGTTGTCGAGCATCTCTTCACTCCGCACGACACGAGATTTCTGCTCAAGAGCGACCGCTTGGTCCTTGTCTTTAATCAAGTCACGGTAACTCGTCTCTTCCTTTTCCCATCCGCCCTTCTGCATCGAGTTGTTGGCGGAGGCGTCCTTCGAGCCCTTGATGGCAGCCAAATCGTTCGGCGAAATTGCGAGGATTTTTTGATAGAGAGTCTGAGCCTTTTCGGGGAGGCTAGTCCCCATGTAAAACCGCGCCAACTCATGCATGAGTTTGATATTTTTTGGATCGCCATCCAAAATCGTCTCCAGCGCAAACGCAGCTGTTTCAGGCAATTTTGCAGCCGAGGCTGCCTCTTTGAGCAATTGATTCAAGTGAGCATTCCGAGGGTCGTTCTCCAGGGCTTTTTCAATCGCTTCGATCGCCGCCAAGGGATCCTTTTTAAGCAACCCCTGAATTTTTATTGCGGTAAACGATGCCGTTGAAAGAAAGGGGGCTTTTCCTCCCGTCTTGGCGATTTCCGCCTGCCGGACAAGCTTCCGGCCGTCGAGAAACTCCGGATGACTTTTCAAGAGCGGCTGCAGCAACTGGACCGTGTAACCGTAATTATTAAGCTGCATCGCACTCATGGCTTTCAGCCACGTTGCTTGATGAAACTCAGGGAGGTCTTTTTCGGTTTTTACTGCCATAGGGGCTAGTGAGAATAGTTTTTGCGGCACCCAGATTCAAGCATGCCCTTCACATTCAAGCAGGCACCGCTCAAGAGGCGAGGCTCAATCAGATCGTTTGCGATAGGAATCCTCCATCAACACGCAGGTCAGCTCCTGTGATAAAGGAACTCGCCTGAGGGCTGGCAAGGAAAACTACGGCCCCCGCCAGTTCATCCGGCTCACCAAAGCGAGCCATCGGGGTGTGGCCAAGAATCGCTGCCGCACGTGGAGTAGTACTTCCATCGGGATTGAAAAGGAGGCGCAAGTTCTGCTCGGCAGGAAAAAAGCCGGGCGAAATAGAATTCACGCGCACATTAGCGGCGGCCCACTCTCGGGCGAGAAATTGAGTCAGGTTCAATACCGCCGCTTTTGCTGCCGAATAGGAGACCACGCGCGAAAGGGGAAGATGCGCGGATGTGCTGGCGATATTGATGATGCTTCCCTTGCCGACCTCCACCATGGCCGCTCCGATCACTTGGCACGGGATCAGTGCCCCACCAATGACGTTCAGTTCAAAATTTGCGGCCCAATCCTCGCTGGAAATTTCTGAAAATGGATGCTCCGGCGAAGCTGTGACATTGGGATTGTTTCCACCGGCCGCATTCACCAGAACGGATGGAATTCCATAGGTGTCAGTTGCGATCTCGAGCATATCCAGAACACTCTCCTTGTCTGTGGCATCGGTTTCAACAAAGACGGCAGCCCCTCCGGCTGCCTCGATTTCATGGACTCTCTGCGCCCCTCGCTCGGCGCTGCGACCAGAAACCACGACCCGCGCACCCGCTGAAGCAAGAGCGACTGCCATTGCCCCTCCTAAAACGCCAGTACCACCGACCACGACCGCCACCTCGTCCGAGAGATCAAAAAGATTCGATGCCATTTCCGAACTAAAGCCAATAGGCCTGCCGGCCGCACGGATTTTTTTTGGCTTCCGAAGGATTCTCTCCGCAGGCAGAATCCCGCCGCATGTTAAAGGATACCCAAAGCGAACCCGATGACCGTCGCATGCCGATTGACCGCGTGGGGGTCAAGGGCCTCCGCTATCCGGTCCAAGTGCGCGACAAGGACCACACCATTCAGAATACAGTGGCCATGGTTCAGCTCACCGTCGACTTGCCGCATCATTTCAAGGGGACGCACATGAGCCGATTCATCGAGGTCCTTGCATCCCATGGCCCGGTCATCCATGTGGGAAATATTCGCGACATTCTCGCTGAAACCGCTTCACGCTTGGAAAGCCGTTGCGCCCACCTTGATATCGAGTTTCCATTCTTTCTTGAAAAAAAGGCGCCCGTGACAGGATCTCCAGGGCTCATGGATTACTTGGTTCGCTTCGAAGCCACGCTCGAAGTCGACAAGCTGGACTTCGTCGTTACGGCAACCATCCCTGTCACAACCCTCTGTCCCTGCTCGAAAGCGATCAGTTCCGGTGGGGCACACAACCAGCGCGGGCATGTCACCCTCTCGGTGAGGACCGCCAAGCCTCTCTGGATTGAGGAAATGGTCCGACTCGCAGAGGAGTCTGCCAGCTCCGAACTTTACAGCCTCCTCAAGCGACCGGATGAAAAACATGTGACCGAACAAGCTTACGCCAATCCCGTGTTCGTAGAGGATCTCGTTCGCAACGTGGCTGTGCGCTGCGAGGCGGATCCAAACATCCTTTGGTACCGCGTGGAGGTAGAAAATTTCGAATCCATTCACAACCACAGTGCATGGGCACTCATCGAAAAATCCACACCCTGCTGACATCACTGATTATCTATGGAATCCACATCCCGTTTGAAGCAACCCCCCTGGAGACCCCGAAGCGTCGAAGCCGCCGGATGGATGGTTGTCATCGCATTGATTCTCACCGTCGTCTGGGCAGGCAAAGATCTTTTTATCCCGTTGGTCATCGCACTCATCGGTGTCTATCTGATCAAGGTTCTCGAACGTTGGATCAGCTGCATTAAAATCGGCGGACGCTCGCTCCCTCAATCAATCTCTCTTCTTTTCGCCTTCGTTTCCGTCATCGCGTTGAGCTATGTGCTGTTCAGCATTATTGCGGACAATGCAATGCGCGTTGCTGAGATGACTCCCAAATACCATACCCGGATTGTTGCAATCCAAGGAAAGGTCTTTCAACTGATCGGCACCGAGCAACCACCCGCCATGCGCCAATTCCTCGGCTCGCTTGACATCCCCGGCCTGCTTGCGCTGGTTGCTACAAACCTGGCCGGCCTTCTCAAAACTACCACCCTCATCATTGTTTTTGCGGTCTTTCTGTTGCTTGAATCCCGCTTCATCCCCTCAAAAATCGAAGCCCTCTTCCCTGGAGACTCTCGCCGTGACCGCGTCCGCGCCATGCTTCGCCGGATCGATCACGACATCCAAACCTATTTCGGTGTCAAAACTGCAGTCAGCCTCGTGACGGCTCTTCTAAGCTATGCGGTCATGCGTGCAGTGGGTCTCGACTTTGCCGCCTTCTGGGCTTTGCTAGTGTTGATTTTGAATTTTATTCCAACCATTGGCTCCATCTTGGCCACCATCCTCCCAGGACTCCTTGCCTTGGTGCAGTTCGAAAGTTGGACTCCTTTTGTCATTCTAGTCATTGGAATCACAGTGATCCAGCAGACGCTCGGCAGCTTTATAGAACCCAACCTCATGGGAATGACCCTCAACCTCAGCCCGCTGGTGGTTGTTATTTCCCTGATGCTCTGGGGGATGCTCTGGGGGGTCGTCGGCATGTTCCTCTGTGTTCCAATTACTGTAATCATGGTGATTATTTTAGCCAACTTCCCGGGCACCCGGTGGGTCTCGGTGCTGCTCTCCAAAGAGGGAAAAATTCAGGTTTGACCGGTTGCAACTGGGGCGCATTGACCGCCCCTGCACCGACTGCTAGGGTTTCAATATGAAAGTCCACCTTCGCCAGATTCCCGAAGGAGATACCATCCATCTCGAAGGCGAGGAGAATCCAGCTCCACTCGGCCTTGAGGAGGCGGGGGCCGCTCCTGTCTCACCACTTATCTATACCCTCGATATCGGACGGTCAGGCGGGGGCCTCTTTGCGACAGGCGAATTGTCCATCAAGGTGCGCATGACTTGCGTTGTCTGCCTTGAGGAATTTGACCACGAGATCGTGGTTTCCCCCTTCGCTCTCCAAATAGAACAAGCGGAAGGGGCGTTGATTGACTTGACCCCGCACGCTCGTGAGGATATTCACCTCATCCTGCCCGCGCATCCCCGTTGCGACAGTGGTGGTGAGCGGACTTGTCCCGCCTCGCGCAACAACGCGCCGGGGGCCGCTTGGCACTCGAGTTCGACATCGGACACCACATGGGACGCGCTCGACCAGTTCAAATCCAAATCCAATTAACACATTATGGGAGTTCCCAAACGCAAAACCTCGAAGATGCGCCTTCGTACACGCAAGGCAGCCAACCGCTGGAAGGCTCCAAAACTCAGCAAATGCCCACAGTGTGGCGCTGCCGTCCCGGGCCATACAGCCTGCCCCTCTTGCGGTTACTACCATAAACGCCAAGTTCTCACGATCGGCGCCGAGTAATTTCGCGAGGCACCTCTGCCCTGCTGGATGAAAATCGCCCTCGACGCCATGGGCGGGGATTTTTCCCCGAAAAACCCCGTTGCCGGCGCTGTTCAGGCGCTCAGGGATTTTCCTGACATCGAAATTATTTTCGTCGGCGACGAACAGCGCATCCGCGCAGAGCTCGCCACGCATTTGCTTGCCGGCATCGAATCCCGCATTTCCTGTCACCATGCCTCCCAAGTTGTTGACATGCAGGACAGCGGTCTTGACAGCCTCCGCAGAAAAAAAGACTCCTCAATTAGCCGCGCCGTGGACCTCGTGAAATCCGGAGATGCCGATGCCGTTGTCTCCGCAGGTCATACTGGAGCACTTGTTGCTGCCGCCACCATCAAACTCCGCACCCTTCCCGGCATCGAACGCGCGGCACTCGGTGTGTTGATTCCTGCCGAGGACGGGGTCTTTCTCCTGATTGATGGCGGGGCCAATATCGATCCTGCTCCGCGCCATCTTGTCGGTTTTGCCGTCATGGGAAGCGTCTACTACCAGTCGGTGGTGGCGCACGGCGAAACGCGTGTCGGCCTTTTGAATATCGGCACCGAGCCAAGCAAAGGCACCGAATTTTACAAGGAGTGCCACACGCTCCTCCGCTCAGCTCCAATCCGATTTGTGGGCAATGTCGAAGGTCACGGGATTTTTCACCGACCGGCGGAGGTCGTCGTCTGCGACGGATTTACTGGGAATATCTTTCTTAAAACCATTGAGGGCCTCGCCAAGTCGATGGTCCAATGGATCAAAACAGAGCTCACGCGAAACCCTCTTCGAATCTTAGGCGCTCTGCTCTGCCGTGGCGCCTTTAAGGCGGTAAAGAAACGCACCAGCAACGACGAATACGGCGGCACACCGCTGCTCGGCGTCAACGGCATCTGCATCAAGGCCCATGGCAATTCATCGTCCAGAGCCATTCGCAATGCCGTGCGTGCTGCCCGAACCGCTGTGAATCTCGGCATCAACACGCGCATTATCGAGGCGATGAAACCACTCCATGAACAAATCCCTTCTAGAGAAAATGCGCCAGCCTAACCGTACCGTATCCATTATCGGGACGGGCAGCCACGTGCCCAACCGGGTGCTTACTAACAGCGAGCTCGAGTCCATGGTGGATACAAACCACCAATGGATCGTTGAACGTACCGGCATCACTGAGCGCCGTATCGCTGCTGAGACCGAATTCACCAGTCACATGGCCGCTGCCGCTGCCCGGAGTGCTATGGATAATGCAGGGGTCACTCCAGAGGAAATCGATCTTATTATTGTTGGCACGATCACTCCGGATACTGTGTTTCCATCGACCGCCTGCCATGTTCAAAAACAGATCGGCGCAAAAAATGCCGCCTGTTTCGACGTAACTGCAGCCTGCTCGGGCTTTCTCTATGGCGTCGAGATCGGCAGCCAGTTCATTGCAAATCACACCTGTGAGACAGTTCTTGTTATCGGTGCCGACAAGCTTAGCAGCATCGTGAATTGGCAAGACCGTAACACCTGCGTCCTCTTTGGCGACGGCGCCGGCGCGGCAATCCTCCGGCACCGACCCGATTCCAATGGCATCCTGTCCACTTACATGGGCAGCGACGGCAACTACAGTGACATCCTCCATATGCCTGGGGGCGGGTGCGCCCTCCCCATCACCCGCGACAATATCGATCAAAAACTGAACACGCTTCAGATGAATGGCCGCGAAACATTCAAACAGGCCGTGACCTCCATGATGCGCGCATCACAGGTCGTCCTTGAGCGTTGCGGCATTACCGCCAAGGACATCAAATGCGTGATCCCCCACCAGGCCAACATGCGCATTATTGAAGCGATGGCCGACCGCATGGATCTGCCTATAGAAAAATTTCACATCAACCTCGACAAATATGGCAATACCTCGGCTGCCGCAGTTGCTATTGCCCTAGATGAGGCTGCACGTGTAGGCCGCTTTCAGCGCGGCGATCTGATTCTCCTAGTCGTCTTTGGCGGTGGCCTCACCTATGCCAGTTCGGTGATCGAATGGTAAAGTTGTCCTCCTCGGACTGCCGCTTTTAGACTTTGCATGCCCGCCACCTCACGCGAAACACTCATCCGCGAGGCGGATGCCTTTCTCCAGGCCTTCGCCACAGAAAAGGCTCTTTCTATCTCAGCCTCAGAAATGCGGCGGAGCAATGTGGAAAAGGAAATTGCTGCCACAGGCTCATGGGCTCCCACCTACGATGAACTCGAACATGGCGCCCGTATGGCTTGGCGCAATAATGCCAGATGTATCGGGCGGCTCTTCTGGCCCTCCTTACGCATCCGAGACCTACGCCATCTCGCTGAACCGGAAGATATCCACCGCGAACTTCTTGAACACATCGCCCTCGCCACAAACAGCGGTAAAATCCAGCCCCTCATCACCGTTTTTGAACCCTCCTCACGCATCTGGAACCATCAATTGTTCGGCTATGCGTGCTATGAACAAGCTGATGGCACTACTCTCGGTGATCCGAAAAATTTAGCATTCACCCGAGAGGCTCAAGCTTTGGGATGGAGCGGCAACGGCACCGCCTTTGACCTCCTGCCACTAGTCATTCAAAAAGCCGGATCGCCCCCGGTTCTTTTTCCTCCCCCGCTGGAAGTTTTGCTGGAAGTGCAACTAACCCACCCGGCATTGCCTTGGTTTTCCAATCTTGGCCTCAAGTGGTATGCTGTACCGATCCTCTCAGATATGCGGTTGCGCATCGGCGGCATCGATTTTTGCGCGGCCCCATTCAATGGCTGGTATATGGGAACTGAAATTGGCTCACGCGATCTGGGTGACACATCACGCTATAATATGCTCCCCATGATCGCAG